>JADFRH010000227.1 GCA_022561415.1 Planctomycetota bacterium | reverse complement strand
TCTACTGTTGCTGACTCGCCGGTGCTTCCGCAATCTAGTGTTGTTAAAGCTTGCCTATCTCCAACAAACAAAGGGGCTTATTCTATATTTGCCACACTTCAGAACTGCTAAGGCCATTTCTTCCAGCAACATATTGAAGATTATAGGGTTATGCTGATCTCACCAACAGCCGATTGCGGAAGCACCGTCGGAATACCTCTGGCGGTGTAACAAAACTAGAGGTTGGAAGCACCCAGCGAGTGGTGCTAAAGTAGCGATCTCGGCGATACGGAAGTGCCGGTCAGGTTAGTTTATCTGCAAGCCAAGGAATGTCCAAGCCCGAAACGAGGAAAGCGGTTAAGCGTAGCGGTAGTATCTGGGGCAAGGCTCCACGGGTTCGTTGCGCGATCATAACGGCCGTATGCAGAGCGCTCCAACGTGTCCATGGGGCTCCCCGTCTCGGCAACCCTAAACAGCCTGTTGACGATCTCGTCTATGTAATTATCTCAAACAAGACGACACCTTCGATGGCCCGGCTGATTTATGGGCGCTTGAGAGACAGGTACAAAACGTGGGAGGACATGCTTGTCTCGCCTATCGCGGAACTCCGTTCGATCCTCAAACCTGCCGGGCTTTCGACTGTAAAATCGCGGCAGATACGCGGAGCACTCCGGCAGATCAAGCGGGATTTTGGTAAGTGCGACCTCCGGGGCCTGAGACAAGAACACGAGGCGGAGATTCATGAATACCTGACCGGCCTACCCGGAGTTTCGGACAAGGTAGCGAAGTGTGTGATGATGTACACTATGAGGGTGCACGTCTTACCGGTCGACGCACATTTACATCGAGTGGCGACGCGCTTGGGCTGGACTGGCTGGACGACCAGTTCGACGACATGATCGCCGACCTGCTCGGCCAGAACCTCTACGCGCTGGGCGCGATCAACGAAGGCGCCCGGGCGGCGTCGATCGGCTTGGAGACCACGCTCAACATCGCAATGGGGTTTTTGCCCGGCTCCGGGCTGTACGACGCGTTCAATTCGGTGCAGGTCATCGCCAGCGGCAAGGGCGGCTTCTTCGACGCCCTGAACATCGCCGTGGCGGCGTTTCCGGTCGCGAAGGGCCTGATGGGGCTGAAGGGGCTCTTCAAGGCCCGCAAATTCCGGCGCATGGCATGCAATTGCTTCGTCGCGGGTACAATGGTGGATACGCCCGATGGAGCCGTGCCGCTCGAGGGCCTGGAAGAAGGTGACGAAGTGATCACGCGCCATCAAGGCTGTCCCGATTGCCCGCCGGTCAACGGAACGGTCACGCGCGTGTTCAAGAGCCTGGCCCCGGCGATCCTCTGGCTGACGTTGGCCACGGGCGACGTGATCGGCGCGACGCCGGGCCACGAGGTCTGGACTCACCAGGACGGCTGGGGCACCGCGGCCGGTCTCGCGGTCGGCGACACGTTCACGGACCGCGCCGGCAATCCGGTCGAGATCATCGACATCCGTCTCGATCCGACCCCCACCCCAGTGTACAATCTGGAGGTCGACGGCACCTTCACGTACTTCGCCAACGGCGTGTGGGTGCATAATAATAGTTGCGCTCGCGCCGCCGGCCGGATTCAGCGACATCACGCCCTGCCGAAGTTTTTGGGCGGAAGACAAGATGGATTCTTCGTTGGAATCCCGGCAAGGATACACGGGGATTTCCACAGGATGCTCAGTGGCGAACTTCGAAACTTCGGCGTTCGCCGCGGCAGCGCGTCATGGCGAGAATTCTTCGAGCGATTTCCGAACCAAGTCGATTCTGCGATAGACGCATTGCTCGTTACAAACTCGCGTTTTTGGGAGCGATACGGATATGGCGTCAGCGAAGCTACGATCCAGCAACTCATCGCGCAAGGGTTCTGACGCTCTCTATCGGCTTGACCCCGTTCGGAGCTACGGGGATATGCATGCGACGCCAGAATGGCGGGAGCGCGAGCTGGGCGCGACCTTGTGCGCCGAGTGCCATACGATTCGGAGTGAGCGGTTTCCAGAACCGGTCGACATTGACCTGAGCCCCTGGACCGGAAGTGCCACGCTTGAGTTGGTTTGGTGGACTTGCGTCAACGTGTTTCATCGCCGTTTGTTTGATCAACTGGAATCACATCTCGAGCAATGCGCGGTGGGTCGCTGTTTCGATGAGCACGGCACATTGATTCCGGAATACGTGACGTGCTATTCGCCAAAGCGGCTATTGCTCCGCGGCGCCCCCTACCGCGCACACGGCCTGTGCGGCACGTGCGGTACAAAATGGCTGAAGAATAAAAACCGGCGTGAATTACATGTGTTGACTAGTGACTTGGATGACAGAACGATCTTTCTGGATCGCCAATGCTTCTTCTACATTCGCAAGAGCGTTGTTGATGCGGTGGACTGGGAAGCTATGCGTGATGTCAAACTGCTCGAGATCCCCATCTTGGAGCGATCTCCTCATAGTCCGTGAGTGGACGGCCTTTGGTGCATGTGCGGAGTGACGGTTTTCAACCGATGCGTATGAATGAGCATCGATATCGGGCGTGAGTGCGTGATCAAACTGCGTTCCAGGCCGGAATCGGCGCGGGCAGCGGCTGTCGTCATTTTGGGATTATTGTTCGCCGGCGCGCTGACGGCGGCGGACTTCGACGCCGACGGGGCCGAGGCGGACAAACGCCGCACCGCGTATCGCTACCAGGACGCGCTGGGCGAATCGACTTCGGTACTGACCGAGATGGCGGCGGTCCTGCCCGGCCACGCCGGCGGCATTGCGGCGTACGATCAGATCGACTGGGCCGCGGTCGACGGCTCGATTCAGATCACGCACTTCGGGTATGACGCCGACGTGTGGGACAGCAGCGG
>JADFRH010000021.1 GCA_022561415.1 Planctomycetota bacterium | reverse complement strand
CGTGTGCGTACTCGACCGCACGTACCGGCCCTTGGGCTCTCCTCATAGACCCCAGGCCCGAACACCAACAGGTCGAAACGACCTGATGCTACGCCCGGCTGAATGGGTTCCAGCTCCCGAACAACTGCTGGCTCTTGACGGCCAGGAAGATCGTGGCCCCCGCCACCAACAGTGTGGCGATCAGGAGCAACACGGTATACACGTTGCTTTCGGGTTTGCCCGCGGCCGGACGTTCACTCATCGAATAAGCACTCCACGCCGAACCCAGCGCCACGCCGGTCGCCACCGTCCGCGGTGACGACGCCCCGCGCCCTCGATCCGGCTAGCTTCTTTCCTCTCTCAACCTCGCGACGCGCTCAGCGACGCCTGATCAGCAATCTCGTCACCGACCCGCGGCGGGCTCGCCGAAAGCGTCAGACGCCCGGCGCACTGATTCGGATCCACCACCGTAACGGTCAGGTCACCGACATACTGGTCGCCTCGGTGAATGACGAAAATCATCCCCATCTTGACGCCGTCAGCGCTGCCGACGCTTACGGTAACGAAGTTGCCGCCCACGTCGGTCACATGACCGCGAATGGCTCGGGCGGCGACCGGCGCCAGGGCCACGACATGGGGAAGGGCCGCCCCCGCGGGATCTTCAAACGAATGCGAACTCGAGCGCCCGGCGGCCATCCGATCACTCTCGGTGCGCAGAATGTTGATCTGCTGCTCGAAGTGACGCCTCTGCTCGAGCAACACGTCGACCTGCTCGGTCAGTTCGTTGACCCGCTCGTTCAGGTCGCTGTTACGGCGCTGAACGTCGATGGCGCTGCGCTCCAAATTCGTCCGCTGCTCTCGATACTCGTCGCTCGTCGCCTGCACGAGTTGCAACTGCGCCAGCAGCCCGCGGTTCATGGCCTCGGCACTGCTCTGTTGCGATTCGGCCTTGGCCAGCGCGGCCTGGAATCCGGCGGCGTCCCGGCGGGCCGTTTCGACGTCCGCCTCGAGCCGGCCGATCTCTTCGATGTTGCTTCGGGCTTCATCGAGCGCCGAGGCGAGCTGGGCCGCACTGGCGGCGATCTCGTGCCGCAGATTCGTTTCGGAAATCCGGGCCTGCTCCTGGTACTTCAGCGCCGTGTCCTTCCAATTCGTGGATTGGGCGACGATCGAAATCGTCATGGAGGTAAACGCAATGCTGAACAGAACGAGCAGCACGATGAAGATCTTCGTTAGGGCGCTCACTAAGCCGCAACTCCTGACCGGTAGCCGGAAAACCAGCACGGGTTGGCATAGCCCCCGGCGCGCCGGGGCTGGTTCGAGGTACGACCGCCGTCCGTGCGGCCACCCGCGCATCAGAGCCCGATGCACGCGCATGGGGCCGATGGACCTGCCGTCAGGTCCACACGTTCTTATAGCCTGGAAAGCCGATCCGGGCAACCCCGGTTCCCGCGAAACTCAGATTCGCCCGGATTCCCGCCGAGGCGGCGAATTGTGCCGCTGATCGACTCGTGGGAAGATCACCTTCGGCGAGGGCAAATGATCGAATCGAAAACGGCCCGCGGATGCCGTGGCCCCGTCATTCATCGGAGCGATTACGTGGCTGAGTTACCCACCTGCGAATCGGCAACCCACGCAAGCGAGCCCGCGGGGACCGGCAAGCCGGTCTCACCGGTTCCGCCGCGATATTGGTGGCTGAAACGCATCGTCATCGTCTCGGTGGCGTTCCTGATCGTTCTGATCGGCGTGCGGCTCTGGTGGGGCTGGGAGGCAAATCGGCGGCTCCAAGCCGAGATCGACCGAATCATCGCGGCCGGCGAACCCATCTACCCGGCCGACTTCGACCCCCCCCCCATGCGTCCCGAAGAGAACGCGGCCAAGCTGTACCTCGACGCCGAAGCGGCCCTGAACCTCAACCCCACCCAGGGCGATTTCGTGAACCAGCTCGCCAGCGAGTACGCCGAGATCCGCAAGCGCTTGGACGAAGTGGAGCCATTCGTTCTGGCCAACGCCGAGGCGTTTCAACTCGTCCGCCGGGCCGGCGAACTGAAGAAAGTTGACTGGGGAGGCCGCGTCCGCAGTCCGGCCATCAACTTCCTGCTTCCCAATCTTTCCATGCACAGGCACATGTCAAAGATACTTTCGATCACCGCGACCTATCATGCCGAACGAGGCAACGATGTGGAGGCATTGACGACGCTGCTTGATTCATTTCGGTTCTCCGAAGCCATCGACCACGAACCTTTCCTCATCACTCACCTGGTCGCCATCGCGTGCCGAGCCCTTGTCGTTCACGACATCGAACACATCGTCCCTACGCTTGCCATTACGTCGAAAACGCGCGAGCGCGACGGAAGTTCAACCGCCGCGCCGCGTGAACTCGTTTTCACTCTGATCACCGAACTGCTCGACGACACGAGTCTTCAAGCCGCTCTAGTCCGCGCCATGCAGGCCGACCGCATGATCTTGCTCGACATGGCGCAGATGATAATCCGAGGTGATGCGGGGATCGGGTCTCTCGCCTCCTGGACCTTCGCGCCGCCGTCGTTGTTGGAGCGAGTGCTTGCATTTCCGCTCACCCCGATGATTGAGCTCGACGCACTCGTGGGCATTCGATTCGGTTCCGCTTTTGTCGATGGTGCGGGGAAACCCAACTGGCCCTCCGCTCTTACCACGCTTCCGCCCGAGCCGTCAGACTGGTCGCCGCTAGAACGGCTGACGCGCCCAGTATCCGGTATAGTCATTTCTTCTCTCGGCCGCGCAGTTTTTCTACACTTTCGCCTCTTGGCCGAAATGCGCATGGCCGCGATCGCGCTTGCGATTCGCTTGTACGAAGTCGATCACGGTCGACGGCCTGATGCGCTTGCGGAGCTTGTCCCGGAGTACTTGTCGGCGGTTCCGATGGACCCGCTGGCCGCGGACGACCGGCCTATCGCGTACCTGCCGGATGCTCCGAAACCCATCCTATACAGCGTCGGCGAAAACGGGACGGACGATGGTGGCAGCTACACCGTTCACTCCAGTGGACGCCTGGATCGAAGCAGTTTGGACAGGCCTTTCTTTCTCGACGGCGACCGACCGACGCGCAGGCGTGACGCTGACGACTCAGGCGAGACTGACGACGATGGCGACGATGTAGAGGGCGATCGCGGGGATTCCGAACAAGATGAGCCCGCTCAGCGCTAGCCATAGCAGCGGCACGCACGTCCCGATCAGCAGCACACGACGCTCAAACTGCGGCATGATGCGACGGCAGATGTGCGTCAGGTCCAGAAACCACGCAATGAGCTGCCCCAACGGGACCGTCACGGCCACCAGCGCGAAAAACAGGCTTAAGTCGCTGTCGGAGTCGAGAAAGTAGGACGCAACGCCCGCCGCAACGGGAAACGCCGAGATCGCCAGCGCTCCCGATGCATAGTAGCTCAGCGCGATCGCCCGATTCTGCAGATCGATGCGCAACCCCTTCGGGTGAAAGAAGTAACTGGGCACGCCGGTCACGGCCGCCAGGTACAACAGTACCGCCACGTGAATAACGGCGATCGGCCACACCGCCGTAATGACCATGCGGAGAAGGTCGGCCGACATCCGCGCGGCGGTTCCCCGGACGAGCGGCGCCGGCGACACGGACTCCGACACGCAATAGACGACGGTCGCGATCAGAAACGGAACGTAGACATGCAGGATCGTCACCCAGCGAAAGCGCTGGGCGTCGCCATAGCTCACCGGCCTGGCCATCTCCTCGCAAAACAGCCGCTGGCGAAACATCACCAGCCACACGGTTCGCCAGTACGCCCGAAACCATCCCTGCTCTTTGCGATAGACCCAGGGAATCCGCGGCTCAGCGGAACGAATCGTCTCGAGCGAGTGCCCGCACTCGGGGCAGCGATTCCCCGTGAGCCCGCGCAGGTTGTACCCGCACCCCTGGCAATACAGATCCTGCCCGATTTCGGTCGCCCGATCTTGTCCGCCGGCGGGCGGCTCGGTGTTCGCTGAAGTGGCCTGGTCTGCGTCCGTCATGTTGCTCCGTCGCTCCACCGTCATCTCGGGTCCGGTGACAGTTTAGGCGGACGTGTTGGGTGCGTGAACAGCCCCGGAGGGACGCAGGACGGCAGCCAGGGCGCGAGCCCTCGTTGTTCTACGCAAGTTGGGGTCCGGGGTCAGCGTCGTCGACGGGCCACGATTCCAGATCCGAAGGGGCGTGATTCTTTCCCTGAAAGGGCGGAATAACTCAGCCCAGGGCAACGCCCTGGGTTTTGGTGATCCCGCCACATCCAAGCCCTGAAAGGGCGAAATAAGCGTATATCCCCCTTTCAGGGCTTGTCCCTTGTGCCGCCGATCCATCCCCAGGGCGTTGCCCTGAACTGCGTTAGTGCGCCCCTTCGGCGCTCTTCAATGCGCCGGCAGCGTGACAAACGGTCGGGTTGCGTCATTTCGAGCAGTCGATAGAATGCGGGGCTCTGCCCGCTTTTCGGGTGGCAGTGGAGTGAGTTCGACGATGCCGAAAATGAAGACACACAAGGGGCTGCTGAAGCGCGTACGGGTCTCGGCCAAAGGCAAGGTCCGGCACCGGCACCCCAACACCGGGCACCTGATGAGCGGCAAGAGCGGCAACCGCCGCCGAGGCCTGCGTCAACGGGCCCAGCTCAAAAATGCTTTCGCCTCGCGGATCATAGCGGCTTTGTGCGGCCGCAAGCGCTAACCCGGCCGGCTTCGTACCCCACGATACGTTTGCGACAGGAGTAATCGGCGATGTCCAGAGCAACCTACGGCGCCGCCCGCCATCGGAAAAAAGTTCGCGTATTCAAAGAAGTCCGCGGTTATCGCGGTGCGCCCGGGAAGCGGTGGCGTCTCGCGCAAGAGGCCGTCATTCGCGCGGGCGTTAACGCCTATCGCGATCGACGCCGACGCAAGCGAGATTTCCGCGCGTTGTGGGTAACGCGCCTCACGGCCGCTTGCCGTATGCGTGATATCAACTACAGCCGTTTCATCTACGGGCTGACTGCGGCGAACATCGAGCTGAATCGAAAAGTGCTCAGCGAAATGGCCATCCACGCTCCGACGGACTTCGACGCACTGGTCGAGCTGGCGAAGAAACATCAACCCAAGGAAGCAGCCGCTTAGAAAACGTCGAAACGAAGAAAACGTCGAAACGTCGAAACTGAGAAAACGTCGAAACATTTGGTTTTGACGTTCCGACGTTTTGACGTTTTCTTATGCGCTGATGCGCGATAGGGATAGCGTAAAGATCAGACCTGCAACCGCCAGCAGACCGCCGGTCGCGTAGTCGGCGAGTTGTGCGCCGGCATCGAAGGGCCAGATGCCGATCACCGAGCCGAGCAGGATGCCCAGCAGCGCACCAAGCGTCGTCTTTTCGTGATGGTGCAGCATCCACTTGAGGAAATTGCTCAGCAGAACGATGCCCAGGATGGCACCGATGGCGACGGGAACCAGGATACGCAGGAAGGTCAAGTCGCCTTTTTCTCCCACCGAAAGGACGAAGTCTTTCGCCAGGGCGATCGATGCCAGAATTGTCTCGTAGCGCCCAAGAACGAGCACCATGTACGCACCCGACACGCCGGGCAGGATCATCGCGGACATGCCCAGGGCTCCTGCACCGACGTCGGTGGCGTAGTCAGGCTTGATTGCAAGGCTTCCGGTCGCCACGGCCTCACGTATGGAGGCTTTGTCGGGCGGCTCGCTCTTGGTCACCGCGATGAGGATCATCAAGGCGAGACCGAACACAAGACCGACCCCGGACGAGACCGTCGCTCGACCAAGCATCCGCAGCAGAAGCGGCACTCCGCCGAGTGTAAGACCGATGAACAATGCGAACATGGAGCTGCGATGGAGCGTAACAGCACGACTGAGCGTTCCCGCCAACGCCGCGATAGCGACCGCAGCCGATCCCCCTACGATCGCCATGAACACCACGTTGCGACGCGTGAAACGCAGCCGCGTGATGTCAGCTATGGCGGAGATGAAATCGTCGTAGAGCCCCATGACGAGGATCATCGTGCCACCGGATACCCCGGGCACGAGCATAGCCAGTCCCATGAGCACACCACCGATGGACGCACGAAAGACCGGCAACGGCGAGGTCTCGCGCGCCGACACGGACGGAGCGTCCGCATCACCGATCGCTGCCGCCGGCGACGGAGCGGGAGGACAGTCCAGGTCGGGGGGCGGTTTCGACATACGCGGCTTCACAACGGGCAGAACTCAGGATCCGACGGGCCGAATCTGTTTCGGCTTTTTCTTCTTGAACAGCGTCTGAAGTTCCTCGCGGATCGCACGGAAGGGCTCGAGCCGAATCTTCGGATTCGAAAGCTTACCCGTAACGTACAGCGTGCCGAGCTCTCTCGTGGCCCCTTCGATCAGATCCGCCAACAACGGCACCACGCCGGTCCAGTCGTCGCGGCTCACGCCGACGAGTTTAAGATCGACCGCGCGATCAGGCCAGAATAACACGCCGGTCCCCTGGAGGGCCAGCGCCTCCCCGTGCAGCCGGATGTCTTTCAGCTCGATCCGGTCCCCGACGACCAGGAATTCTGCCCGGGCCTCATCGAACGCATCCTCACCCGGCAACGAGAGCTTGAGCACGTGCAGGATGCCGAGAATGAGCGGCAGCCGATACAGGTGGCCGTCAACGATCTCGAATCTTCCGCCTCCGCGCGGTGACGATTTCCCGTCGACCGTTCCGGTCACGTGCAGATGCCCGTGGACCGTCCCGCGAGCCGCGGGAGGCCTTCCCGCCTGCGCTGCGGCCTTCTGGGCTGCGCCGAGGAACGATTCGAGGCGCATGTTTCGCACGGTAGTCGTCACGCTGTATTCCAACTGATCCGGCGTGAACTCGAGCCGGACCTCGCCGGAAATCAGACCGCCGTGGATGCCGCCGCGCACCGGACCCAGCACCAACGTGCCGTCGCCGCGCTCCGTACACGCGTAGGACCATTCGCCTCTCATCTGATCGATGCGGTGGTCGAACACCTTCATTCGGGCCAGCGCAAGCGTTCCGCTGAGCGAAGTGCCGCCGTCGGCATCATGGATCACGCCTTCCAGCTCGATCGTTCCATTCGACCTCGTGATGAACCCCTCGTGACCGAGGCTCACGTCTTTGAGCTCCACGCGCCCGCGAATCGTATACTGCGGCGCCGTCCCGTCCGGTGATCGCCGGCATTGCACTTCGTCCAGATAAACGCTGAGCCGCCCGGCCGGGTTGATGCGAGACCATGCGCCCGACAGACGCGGCGGGAGTAGATCGCGCACCGAATCGTTCAACGTCAGCCCGGTCGCACTCATCACCGTAACGCCACAACCATCACCAATGAAACCGGCTTGCCGGGCTTCGCCCGCGTCGAACGCGAAGAGAACGTTTGCGGAATCATACCTCGCGGTCAGCTTGGTCGAGCGCAGTCCGGTTTGATCGATCACCAGTTCGCCGCGGACGTCCGTCGCGGCGATGGGTAGGCGCGGGTGGGACACCGTCGCGCCGGCCAGCGTCACGCGGGTACGCTGTGAAAAACCGCCGGGGTGCGTCGGATCGCTGGTCAGCACCGTTTCCGTTGCGATCGGACCGTCGATGTCCCAGAGCCCGATCTGGTCGAGAACGCTCGCAGGGAGCCACCGGCGCGTCTGTTCATCGAGGCGAATGTCGCGTCCGCGCAGCGTGACCTCCACGGTGGCACCGTCGACGCCGCGCCGCGAAACGCCATTCACCTCGAACGTCGCGTCGCGAAAGCGCCCGGAAAGGTTCTCGAAGCGCGTTTCGGTACCGGTAAAACCCAGCCCCGGCGCGCCGGGGGGTATGCCAGCGGCTTGCCGGTCGGTGATATGAAGCCGCCCGGTTACGTTCGTGATGGGCAGCGGAAAGAGGTCACAGCGAACGGCCACGCCATTTAGCGTAACGACCGACGTCTGTTCGACCCGGCGATCCCGCGTGTTGAACGACAACGACGTGCGGCTGTCGAATCCACCCTGCGGGTGAAACGCTTCGATCTCACGACGTGCCCGCGCAGGAAGGGCTGCCAGGAGTCGTTCATCGATCGGCACGGCCCGCCCTTGAATCGTCATATCGAGATAACTCAGCCCGTCGGCGTCGACCACCAGACTCCCGTCGATGCTCACGATCGCCTGATCCGAACGACCCACAAGATCGGTGACGGTCACGGATCCGCCATCGATCACGATCGTCCCGGTGAGATTCTCCAACGGATAGGGAAACCGGTCATAGGTGCCGGAAACGTCAAGCAGCGACGCGGTGGTGCGAAATTGCCACTTCTTGACCGGTGAAACCGGCTTGCCAGGCAACGGATCGGTCGGCAAGCCGACTTTGCCGGTGGTCTCCGTCGGTGTCAGTACCACCTCGAGATCGACCCGACCGCTCGGAGCGAACTGCCGACGGACCTTCTCGAAACGCGAGGGCAGCGCGAGCCAGAACGCGTCATCGAGCGGAACGTTCTTGGCCGATAGGGTCACTCGTTTCTCGTGGCCCCTAGCCACCTTGCCGAACGTGCCGTCGATCGAGATCGTTCCGCCTGTCCCCAGGCCTCGCAACGCGCAGACCATTTCGCCGTCGGGCCTGCGCTCGATCGTCCCGTGGGCGTCGTGAATCCGATAGGGAAACTTAGCTGCGGAGAAATCGGCGCCGCGCGTGTTGACGTGCAGTCGCTTCAGGATAAGTTGCTGATCCGCGCCGGCCGGCTTCGAGACGCTCAGAACCAGGTCGATCACACCGTGAGGATCATAGTCGGCATAGACCTTCGCGAGCGCCGGCAGGTTCCGAATGAACCGTGCCTGCTCCGGGGCGATGGCCGGATCGTTCACCGGAAGCATGATCTCCGTGATCGTCACCTCGGCCTCTAGACCAAGATTCTCGAAGTCGCCGATTCCGCTCGGCCAGCCGGTACCACCGGTCTGAATCGTGGCTGAGACGTCGCACTCGCTTCCGTGCAGCAGGCCCGAGAACTTCGCAACCAACCCGTCGGACTTGAGTTCTACCTCGCCGTAAACGCGATCGAAACGAAGGTACCGCTGATCCACGGGCATCCCGCGCTCCTCGTCGCCGATGGGCACCGAGAGCGACGCATCCCTGAGTTCGACAACGACGGATTGCGTCGCCTTACCCGATTCATCGCCGCCCAGGTCGAAGTGCTTGGCGCGAACGCTTCCGGTCAGTCCGAGCACGTCACGCCACGCCTCCACGGCGTCGATCTTGGCATTGACCGCCAGTGCGACTGTGTCGACGTTCATCCAGGGGAGACCGCCCATGACGCTTCGCACACGCCCTGTGCCCAGGTCTATGCGTGCGTGACCGCTGGACCGCTGTCCGTGCTCGACCTGCCAGGTGACATCGTATCCCGGCGACCCATCCTTCCACGATCGGGCACGTACGGTGATCGTCAGATCCTCGACGAGTCGTCGCGCTTCGTCGCTTCGATCGACCAATCGGATCCGCGCGTCGCGCAGTTCCACATTCGGCAGATTCGAGGGCATCCAATCATCGCCACGATCGCCAAGCCGCAGCAATTCCTGGACGTTGAATCGTCCGGTGTTCGCGTCTCGCACGAGTACGCAGCTCGGCTCGATCGCCTGGATCGACTCGAGAGCGGGCCTGCCGAAAAGCATCGACGCCAGACCGAGCTCGAGACGAACCTCGGGGCAAAAGAACACCGGGGCCTCGACGTCGCCCGACTGCAGCGCTTCGTCTGTGGGTTCGTCGATCGTGACGTTGTAGAGTCGCAGATTGGGCAGCCACGACCACTCGGCCTCGCCCACGCGAACACGACCGTTGACATGCCGTTGCAAGAATGCCTCGGCCATCGCACGGACACGGTGAGGGCGCGTGTAATAGCGATAGGCGAAACCGCCCGCTAGCGGCAACATGCAGGCAAGCACCAACAGCGCGATCCGGAGTCTCCGCGCGCGCTTGCGAGGTGCCCCCGGTTTGGTCGATGACTCACTCACTGATCCCTGCTTCCGCGCGCCGAGCCGAGGGCTTCAGCCCTCGCGGACTCCGCGCAGGCTAAAGGCTGCGGCTCAGCGCGCCGCCAATCCCAGACGGCAACAAGTCCGACGGCCGCGAGAATGTGGAGCATCGGCACGGCGCCAAGGCGATATCGAACGCTACCGACGAACAGGCAATGTAGCGCCGTCAGATACACAGCCGGCAGGCACAGGAACATCGCCATCCATAACCCCGCTTGCCGCCGTCTTATCGGAAGATAGACGGCGCCCACCGCAGCCAGCGCGAACGTCGGAAAGGCCCAGCCGGCCGAGACCGCACGCACGAAGGAAGACTGGTAGGTATCGACGTTGGGAAACGGATTCCACATGCGCATGAACTTGACGCCTCCCAGGCGAACAATGCGCCCCGGATCCTCCGCGATCGCCGCCCGCGACGCATCGAGAAAGTAGCGATTCCACTGGGTCTCGCTCAGCCCGCGAACGGCCGGCATGTTCTTGATGTTCCCCAAGTCGCTGGCCCCGGTGGCTCCCGGTCTGACTCCGTCGTACAGGGAAATGCCCGCTCGCGTCGTGAGCCAGACCCACGATCCCGTGATTCGCTCATTGCGCACGGCCCACGGGACGAGTGAAGCCACAACCAGCATAACCGTGACGGCCGCCCCGGTCAGCGTCGAGCGACGGAAACGGTGGCGGGCGACAACAAAACACAGCGCGACGACCACGAGTCCGAGGCTCGACTCTCTGGCATAGACGCACACGGCCGCGACCGCCCCGATGCCCACCCAATGGCTAACGGGCGGGGCGTCGTCGCGCAGGCAGCGTCCACCACAGACCTACCGTGACCGCGATGGAAAGCGATTCGGTCAGCAGCAACGAAGAAGAAAAGACGAGGAACGGGTCGAAGACCATGAGCAACCCCGCCATCCACGAAACTCGGATGTCAAACCAGACACCGGCCAGCCCCGCCACCAAAGCGGCGGCCACTGCGGCAAAGAGCCCCTGAAGGGCGCGAGCCGCTGCGAGCCCGCCGGCTCCATCGGGAAACATGGCAAGAAGCGCGGGGAACAGCGGCATTCGGGTCGCGCGGAATCCCAATTCGTCGCGCAGCCCCTCGCCCGCCCGCAGCGCACGGGACGTCGACCAGTATTGTTGTTCGTCCGGGAATTCGAGCGCGGCCGCCGGCAAGCCGACCAGCCCCGGCGCGCCGGGGGCTAAGCCGGTTTCACCGGCGCCGCCGGACTGAACGTGTTGATAGACGCCAGCTCCAAGCCGCACGACAAGGGCAAGCAGAAAAATGACCAGGCACTGACGCAGCACCGATTTTCGCCGGAAGGTACCGTCGGCGCTGTCGCCCCGTTCGCCCGGCAAGCCGCTGGCATTCCCCCCGTCGCGCCGGGGCCGGGTTTCACCGGTGGTTGGCAGCGTGGCGGTCACAATTCGAGCGGTTTCGCGATCAGATGCAGCGCACGCCGCGTCAACGCCGTCAGCTTGACGCGATCGTCGATCCGATGCCCTATCACCCAGATCGGTCCGAGCTGATCGCAGAGCACGGCCACCCTTTTCCGCTCCTTCGGATCGACCTTCGAGTCAATCAAGAAGTCGGAGAGACTCTTGGAACCCGGGGCGCCGAGCGGGAAGAACCGATCGCCGGCCCGGCGTTTGCGAACCACCAGGGGCGGGTGAACGGCGTCGAGATCAAGGTGTTCTTCCATTCGGTCCTCCGTGTGGCGAAGGCGCCGGACGTCCTCTTCGCAGAGCGAAACGACCGAACAATCGATCTGCAGCCGGCGGATGGGGAGCACCGTCTTCCCCGGCAGATGCACGGCGATCTCCGACGCGATCTCCTCGCGCGGCTCGTCCGACGGAAGCGAAAACGCAAGCTGGTGATAGCGCTTCTCCAGCGTCATGCCCTGGGGGAACTGTAGCTGTTTGCCACTGGCGCGATTCGCGATCAGATCGAGCGCGGCGCTGAGATGAGCAAACGAGAGATCCTGCTCGCCAAGCCCGAACGATCGATAGCCCAGGCGAACCAATTCCGTCTGCACGATGCGGCTCTTTCGCCCCAACGCATCGACGTTGAGAACCAACTCCTGATCCGTGTGGGAAATGATCAGCGACTCGAACGTTCGCTGAACCGTCTCCGCCAGGTACTCCTGAACCCACTGCGCCTGCTCGCCCAGGCGGACCAGGGCGTCTCGCACCTGCGGGTTGATCGATTCCTCAATCTGCGGAAGGATCACATGACGAATCCGATTACGCGTCGGCTCGAGAGACGCGTTCGACGAATCCTCACGAAACGCCACACCCTCATCCGCCAGGTACTCACGCAACGCGGCGCGCGGAACGCGCAGCAACGGCCTGATCAGCCGCACGTCACTGTTCCGGCTGATCGGACGGCTCTGCGGAATGCCCGCCAAGCCGCGAAGCCCGGTTCCACGGACGATCCGCTGAAGAATGGTCTCCGCGTGATCGTCCGCGTGATGAGCCACCGCCACGACCTTGGCCCCGGTCTGCAAACAGACGCGCTCGAAGAACGCGTATCGCTCGCGACGGCTGGTTTCTTCCAACCCGACCGATCTCTCCTCGGCCAGCTTCGCGATGTCTCTTTGCTCAATCGAACAGGGAAGCGAATACGAATCGGCCGCCGCCTGGACGAAGGCCGCATCCGCTTCGCTCTGGTCCCCGCGAAGCTGGTGGTCCAGATGGGCAATGTGGAGCTTCAGGTTCCAAACGGTAACTCCGGCTTGCCGGGCGTCGAGTTCGTTGAGCCTGAGGAGCAGGTGCAGCAACGCCATCGAATCAGGCCCGGACGACACCCCGACCACTACGTGATCGTCCGGCGCGAGCAGGCGCCGGGAGCGGAGTTCCTGGCTTAGCCGTTTGAGCATCGCATCCGTTCCTTGGAGTTACGAATTACACCTCCGTCAGCCGTAACTCGTCACTGGCAACTCGTAAACTGGACACGCTCCTATCCTACGCACCGCACCCGCCCGTGTCACTTTCGGGGGGCCAAGCCGGCTGATACTGGAATCCCGTGGAAGGGGAGACGAACTAGGAATCTCGTCCCAGCAGAATCGAGATCTGAACGGCTGATAGCTGACCGCTGACAGCTTCTCAAGCACTCTCTAGGACGAGACCATGCCTGCGGCCTCTCCGATCATTTCGGAGAGTGTCGGATGCGGATGGATCATCGTCTCGATGTCGTAGGCGACCGCGCCCATCTCGAGGGCCAGCACACCCTCGGAAATCATTTCACCCGCGTGGGGACCGCACAGGCCGATGCCGATGAGGCGCTGGCTTGGCTTGTCGAAGATCAACTTCGTCACGCCGTCGGTGCGACCGATCGAGACCGCCTTGCCGGACGCCGACCAAGGAATCTTCTTGATGGTGATGTCGAGCTTCTCAGCCTTGGCCTCCTGCTCAGTGTAGCCGGCCCACGCGATCGGCGGATCGGTAAACACCACGGCGGGAATCGCACGGGGGTCGAACACGGCGTCTTTACCGGCCAGTCGGTCCGCCACCACGGCGCCCTCGTGGATGGCCTTGTGCGCGAGCATCGGGTCGCCGATCACGTCGCCGATGGCGTAGATCTTCGACGAAGTCGTCTTGAATCCGTCATCGACCTTGATGAAGCCGCGCTCGTCGACCTCGACGCCGACCTTGTCGAGATCCAGCTCGGTCGAGTTCGGGCGCCGGCCGACCGCGACGAGCACCTTGTCGAACTTCGCCGTCTTCGGGGCATCCTTTCCCTCGAAGGTGACCTCGATCGCGTCTTTGACTTCCTTCATGCTCGTGAGTGACGTGCCCAGGTAAATCTTCTCGAAGTCCGCGTCGAGCCGTTTGCGCAGCGGGCGCATGAGGTCCGCATCGATCATTGGAACCAGCGATGACATCATCTCGACCACCGTGACCTTGGTGCCGAACGCGGCGTAGACCTGACCGAGTTCGAGA
>JADFRH010000020.1:9109-14063 GCA_022561415.1 Planctomycetota bacterium | reverse complement strand
GCCCTGAAGGACTCGCTCGATGGCGAGGCCCGGCGATCGACCGAACGGGTCTCAATGGCAACAGAATCGGCGGCGGAGGCCTTCGCGGAGCTAAGCCAGATCGAATCCGACGCGTTCACCATCGAGGAAGAAGCGCTAAACCTGCTCGATCGGGCCGCCGGATCCGCAAAGAGCGCGGCCGGATACACTCGGCAGTGGGTAAGCGAAGCTCGCCGCAAAGTGCAGACGCTCTCACCCGAGGCCAGGAGCCGCTCCGCGTTCGACCAGCGCGGCAAGGCCGACTGGGTCGATGCGTTTGTCGCCGCCCAGGAGGCCGACGCCCGCCTCGCCAAGGCGTGGATTCACTATGCCCGCTACCGGTCCGCCTCCCAGAACGCCGCGACGTTGACGAAAGTGTCCCAGGGGCTGCAACTGGTCGACGCCGACGCCCAGGCCGAAGCCGACAAGGCCCAGCACGCCCACGACGTGGGAATCGCCGAGATCACGCAGGCCATGACGGTGCTGAAGCGGTCCCATGGGGGTGCCGGAAAGCACTGGACACTCACGGCGCAGGCGGCCGGAACCACGTACCTCCTGGCACTCTTTGGCCACGAGGACTACGTCGCGGACGCCATCGAGACCTACCGAAGTGCGGTCCGCGGCCGTGAGAACGAAAGTTTCGCGGCCACCTTCGTCGCACGCCTGAGCAAGCTCGAAAACCGCTAGACACGCAGCCCAGATAAAGCTACACCGTAAGTCATGTCTGCAATTCACCAACGGCTGTTGACCGGACGCATGTTCTAGGCGATAATAAGAGACGGGATAGACGTTGCGGGGGTACGCTTCTTCGCCCGCCTGGTTGTGCTGCCCCGATCTGCTGGACGTCGGCGTCCGTGGATTGTGCAGGCTCGAGTCGGTCCATGACCAAGTTCTTCAACAGCGACATGGAGGATCTCGCCCAGCAGTTGGCGCGGTCCCCGCATCGACTGCGCCTCGGTCAGATTGACGGCATCGAAGCCCTGCTCGGGCTTGTCGAGGTCGCGCATTCCTACCCGTTCGATTTCGTCTGTTACCGCATCACCAAGTACCGCAAGCGTCGAGAGACGACCGGGTATTCCATTCCCGGTGCCGCGTTGATTGAGGATCTGGTGGCCATGGCCGAGGTCATCACGCGGAAGGCCTGCCTGCACGTCGACAAACTGAACGAGCCCTACCGCTCGCAACAGGAGGTCGCCGAGGAGCTCGACGTCAGCACCAAGACGATACGCCGCTGGCGGCATCGCGGGCTGCTGGGCATACGGATCGTCTTCGAGGACGGCGTAAACCGCCTGGCGTTCCTGCGCCGCTCGATCGATCGATTCGTTAAGCAAAACCAAGAGATGGTCGCGAAGGGCGCCTCCTTCAAGCAACTCAGCGAGTCCGAGCGCCGCGGCATCGTCGAGCGGGCACGCCGGCTCGTCACGGCGCGCCCGATGAAGCTCCACTCGGCCGCCAAGCTCATCGCCGCCGAGACGGATCGTGCCGTGGAGACGATTCGCTACACGCTTCGCCGCTTCGAGGAGGCCAATCCGACCGTTGCCCTCTTCGCCGAGCGAAAGGCGGACGCACCGGCCCAGCGCGACTCGGCCATGGCGCGATGCCGCGCCGCGGGCGACCCGATCGGCGATATCGCACGGGCCTTCGACTGCACGGCGAACGAGGTGGACCGCGCCCTGCGACGTGTTCAGTTACACCAGTGGAAACAGATGCGATGGGACGGCGTCCCCAACGAACTGTTCGATGCCCCGAACGCGGACGCGCTGATATTCGACCTGCCCGAGCCGCCGGAGACGGAGCTGACCCCGGTGAAGATCCCCGGCGATCTGCCCGCGTACCTGCGATCCCTCTACCGAACCCCGCTGCTTACGCGCGAGCTGGAGCAGGATCTCTTCCGCCGCTTCAACTACGCCAAGCACAAGGTCGCGAAGCTGCTTGCCGCCGTCGATCCGCAAGCGATCACCGATAACCAATACGAAACGCTGTGCCGCGAAACGGACCGCGTCGAATCGATCAAGCAGCGGATCATCAAAGCCAACCTCCGGCTGGTCGTGAGCATCGCCAAGAAACACGTCGGATGGTCGCCGCATTTCTTCGAGGTCATCAGCGACGGAAACGTCTCTTTGATGCGGGCGCTGGATCGGTTCGACTACGCCCTGGGCAACCGCTTCAGCACCTACGCCACCTGGGCGATCACCAAGAACTTCGCCCGCACCATTCCGCAGCAGCATTACTACGGCGCGCGATACATGACCGGCAACGACGAACTGCTCAGCCAGGCGGCCGACACGTCGCAGGCCGAGCCGAACGTGGGCGATGAGCAGCGCGTTCGCGAGCTGATTAGCGCGGGCCTACGCGAGCTGACCGAGCGCGAGCGAGAGATCGTCAGCAGCCACTTCGGCCTCGGCGCTCGCGGCGCCGGCGTCACGCTCGAGCAGCTCGGTAAACGGTTCGGCGTCACGAAGGAGCGCGTGCGGCAGATCGAACAGAAAGCGTTGGCACGACTGCGCGACGTGTTCCATCCGTCGCTCGCCGACGCGATCACCGGCTGAAACACCCTACGCGACCGTTGGCCCATCCGCAGCAGCCTGGTGGAGAAACTGTCTACGGTGTGGGACCGACTTTCCAGCCGGTCGCCTGCGGACCCCGCCAGTGACAGACTGGAAAGTCTGTCCCACCAGCTGGGTGGCCCATGTCCTTTGGACGTGCGGAAGACGATGAAGCACGTTCCGGGCCATGCCGGCGGATCATCGCCGAGATTGTCCTCACGAATCATCGCGTCCCCCACCTCTAAAGAGGTGGGCCACCCATTGGAGGTGGGCCACCGAGCCTTGGCCGGTTAAGCAGTTCACACAGACGTCCAGGCCTTGAATCAAGCGCACAACAAAAGTATACCGATAACCGTGTACGGTGATCGTATTGGGAGTCATCCTGGCGCGGGCGGGCAGCAAGGGTCTGCCCGACAAGTGCATGCGCGACCTTCTCGGTCAGCCGGTCGTTCGATACACCTTCGACCACGTCGCCTCGAGCCGGCGCCTGAGCGCCTGCGTGTTCACGACCGACTCTCACGCGGCCAAGGCGGTCGCCACGCAGGCGGGTATCGAGGTGATCGATCGCCCGGCCGAACTCGCCACGGATGGTGCCACTGTCGATGCGGTCGCCCGCCACGCGGTTGTGCAGTGGGAGAAAAAGCACGAACGGCGTGCCGACATGGTCGTGTTGCTCTACGGCAACATCCCCATTCGGCGACCCGACCTGATCGATTCAGCCGTCGAGAAGTTACTCGATACCGGGGCCGATTCGGTGCGCAGTGTGGCGCCGGTGGGCAAAATGCATCCTGACTGGTACTTCCGGCTCGACGGGGATCACATGGTCCAACTGCGAACCAACAGCATCTACCGTCGGCAAGACCTGGCGCCGCTATACTGTCATGATGCAGCGGTGGCCGTGGTAACGAGGGCGGCCCTGTTCGGCGCGCTCGACACGCCCGACGACCATCAGGCGTTTCTCGGCGCCGACCGGCGAGCGCTGATTCAACGAAGAGAAGACACCGTGGACATCGACGATCGCGTCGATCTGTTCATGGCCGAGGCCATTTTGCGGGCGCAACGTGAAGAGCCAACCGACCACACGAGCTGTTGAACCAGACCACGACATCGCCTCCGTGACGATCGGGCGACACCGCGTCGGACCGTCGCATCCGGCGTTCATCGTGGCCGAGGCCGGCGTCAACCATGACGGATCGCTCGACAAGGCCCTCCGTCTGGTCGATGCGGCCGCCGATGCGGGCGCCGACGCGGTGAAGTTTCAGATGTTCCGCGCAGACGATCTCGTGACGGCCACAGCGGAAACAGCCGCCTATCAGCGCGAGGCGACGCGGCATAGCTCTCAGCGAGACATGCTAGCGAAGCTCGAGCTTTCGTTGGAGCAGTTCCGAACCCTACGCGACCATTGTGACGATCGTTCCATTGCGTTTCTGGCTACGCCGTTCGGCGCGCGAGAGATCGACTGGCTGACCGAACTCGGCGCGCCTGCCATCAAGATCGCCTCGACCGACCTGACCAACGCGCCCCTGCTGGGCCTCGCCGCTGCCACCGGTGCGGCGTTGATCCTCTCCACCGGCGCGGCGGACGAGCGCGAGATCGACGACGCGGTCGCACTTGTAAGACAAAAAAGAGCAGGCGATCGGCTCATACTGCTCCATTGCGTGAGCGCCTATCCGACCCCGCTGTCGGCGATCAATCTTCGGGCCGTCGCCACGCTGAGGCGCCGTTACGCCGTACCGTGCGGCCTGAGCGACCACACCGAATCGACGCAGACGGGCGGCTGGGCGGTGGCGTCGGGTGCCGACGTGTTGGAGAAGCACTTCACGCTCGACCCGGCCGCGCGCGGACCGGATCACGCCATGTCGCTCGACCCCTCGCAGATGAAAGACTACATCCGGCACGTTCGTGATGCAGAGACGGCCCTGGGTGACGGTCGCGTCGGCGTCACCGAATGCCAGAGAGAGGTTCGTCTCGTCGCGGGACGAAGCGTCGTGGCGACCGTCGACATCAGAGCAGGCACGCGGCTGACGCCTGACATGATGGGTCTGAAGCGACCGGGAACGGGTATCGCACCGACCGAGCTCGAGCGAATCGCAGGGCGGTGCGCCGCAGTTGATATTCCCGCCGACACGCTCATGGCATGGGACATGGTCGTATGACGTCTGACCGCTCGCAGGCTCACCGGCGGAGGATTCGCAGGGTGGCCGTCATCACCGGCACCCGCGCGGAGTACGGCCTGCTGTATCCGGTGATGAAGGCGATCGAAGGGCAGCCCGCGTTGCGACTGCAACTCGTGGTCACCGGGATGCACCTGCTCAGGAAGTTCGGCCACACGGTTGATCTGGTCCGGCGCGACGGATGGACCGTTGATGCACGGATCAGGATGCAAAGGG
>JADFRH010000020.1:0-9100 GCA_022561415.1 Planctomycetota bacterium | reverse complement strand
GGGACTGGCACGCGGCGTGTCGGGAATCGCGAGGTTTCTCGAACAAGCGCGGACGGATATCGCGGTGGTTCTGGGCGACCGGATCGAAGCGATGGCCGGCGCGCTGGCGTGCGTAACAACGGGGCGCGTGTTGGCGCACATCCACGGCGGAGACCTGGCCCCGGGCGATTTCGACGAGGGGCTTCGCCACGCGATCACCAAGCTCGCCCACATCCACTTCGCCGCGACGCAACAGGCGCGCCGGCGCATCGTGCGCATGGGAGAACGCCAAGCGCACGTACACTTCGTCGGTGCGCCCGGTTTGGATGGGCTGACGGAACTTGTCCGCCGGTCGAGCAACACACGCGGCGCATCGGGGCGTCTGCTGATCCAGCAGCATCCCTGCGGCCGATCGGCGGTCGACGAGAAACGGGTGATGAATGCGCTGATCCGCGCTGTCAAGCACACAAGACGCCCGCATACAATCCTCTACCCCAACAGCGATCGCGGCCACAGCGGAATCATCGAGGCGATCAACGCCCACCGACGATGCAGTCCCAGCGGAATCGTCCGCGTCGAGAAACACCTGCCCCGCGACCAATACCTGCGCTGCCTGATCGATGCGGAAGTCCTGGTCGGAAACTCCTCGAGCGGGATCATCGAAGCGGCCACGGCAGGAACGCCTTGTGTCAATGTCGGCCCTCGCCAGGAGGGTCGCCAGCGAAGCGGTCGGTGCGTGATCGACGCAGGAGAGTCGTTCTCCTCGATCCGCGACGCCCTGGCTGAGGCACTGCGAAAACGCCCGATAATGGGAAACGCGACGGTATACGGTGAGGGTCGTGCAGGGCCGAGAATAGCGAGAATACTGGCGTCCACGCGGATTACGAACGCTCTGATTCACAAGTGCAACACCTACTAGAGCGAACTGCAAGTCCGGAAACGCGTCTCCTTTGGGGAACCTCTGCCGCTTGTACCGCGCTAATCCCCCGCGCACGGCCTGACGATAGACGCATGAGCCGATGCGATGGTGCGCGGTGACCGCGTTCCAGAATCACTAGCCGAGAGATACTTATGGCCGTTGATACCGCCGAAAACGCCAGGTTGGTCGTTGACAAGGCGCTGGACACAATCGGTGATCTCGCCACGCTGCCGGAGGTGACGATCAGGATCATCGAGATCGTCGAGGACCACAAGAGCACGGCGCGCGATCTCCACGACGTGATCAAGAACGACCCGACGCTGTCCGTCAAGATTCTCAAGGTGGTCAACTCGGCGTTTTACGGACTGCCGGGGCAGGTCGCCAGCGTCGATCGCGCCATCATCCTCCTCGGACTCTCCGCGGTAAAGAACATCGCGATCGCCGCATCGATTGCCAGACTGTTCAAGGGCAAGAAGATATCCAAGAGCTTTCGCGCGTCGGACCTGTGGCGTCACAGTGTGGGTGTGGCCGTGGCGGCGAGGAGTCTCGCCAAGATATCGCCCCACCCGAACATGACGGATGAGATCTTCGTGACCGGACTCATCCACGACATCGGAATGCTGGTCGAACGGCAATCGTTCCCCGACCAATTCGCCGAAGTGATCGACCGATGCACCGAGACCGGGCAGGACTTCCTGGAGTGCGAACGGCAGATCATCGGGGCGGATCACCAGGCGTTCGGCGTCGGACTTACGACGAAATGGAAATTCCCGCGCCATCTTCGGGCCGCCGTCGGCTTCCATCACAACCCGGACGCCCTCAGCGTCGACTTGCGGAACATGGCGACGCTCGTGCAGGTTGCAGACATTCTCTGCTGCCAGGAGAAGATCGGCTTCTATCTATCCGCGGACGGCGGAACGATCGAGTCGTACATGCTCGAGACGCTCGGTGTCACCGAGATGCAGCTCGAGGAGATTCGGGCCTCGATGCCCGACGCGGTCGCAGAGGCCGAAGCCACGCTCGCCACCTAAGGGCAGGATCTTATTCGGCTGTCGCCGCCCGAAGCGGGTTGCATTCGGAGTTCTTCTACGCTTTCCAACTACGCCGCACCGGTCGACACCGATCAAGGAAACACCGGCAAAGACCCCGCGCCCAACCCCGCGTACGCTCCGATATCGGTGACGATATCAATCAGGCGGAGTAAGTCAGCCGGCGTACACGCGCCGCTTCGGTTGGCGTCACATTGCCAGAGGTTGCATGTCCCTGGACTGTTGAGGCAACCGACCATGGCCGACACTTCGAAACTGCCCACGACCACCGCGTTTGCGTTTACATCGCCGGGAAGGTTGCCGAGCCACGTTATCGTGTTGCTGGATAGGTGCCGAACGATCGTCCACTGACCCACCGGGATCGGTTGATCGAGCTGAATCACAGCCCCTGTGCCCGTGACGACGACGCCGACAATGCTCGGCACCGCCACACCCGCGCCACCGGGGTTGAGTTCGACGACAAAATCTTGGGGTGCCAGCAAAGCTGGATTACCGGTGAAGTCAACGTCGAATTGATCCCAACCGGTCAGGACAATTGCTTCGGGAGCCGTTGGCTCGGGCTCCGACGGCTGTCGGGCGTCGATGGCGCCGCTTTCAGGCGTCGAGGAGAGAATCGAAATCACGCAAGAGCTCGACGCGCAATCGGTCCCGCCGAGTTGATGAATGCCGGCCAGACTCTCGCAGGCCGCCTTCGACATTTCGCTGCAAGACTCGTCATCGCTGCAGCAGGCGCCGACCGTGCACTCGACTCCAAGTCCAGCGCACGTTGTGCCGTCGCCGAAGTAATTGTCATCGGCCGCCGAACAGCTCGCCCGTGACACCTCGGCGCAGGGCGATTCGCCGTTGCAGCACGCACCGACGTCGCAAGCTCCGCCACTGCAGAAGGTGTCGTCGCCTATATAGAGACCACCCGCGTCCCCGCACGCGATTTGCGTCAGCAGGTCATTGCATGTGCCGTCGACACAGCAGGCGCCGCGCGGCAGGCATATATCAGGGTCCGACGCACAATCAGTCCCACCGGGCAGAGGAAAACCGCCGGACTGTTGGCAGTTCAGCCTCGACGTTACGCTGCAAATCTCCTGTGGGCTACAACAGGCGCCGGTGGCGCAAACGCCCACCACGCACGTTGTGCCGTCACCGAAGTAATTGTCGTCAACGGCCGCGCAGCTTGCCTGCGACACCTCGGTGCATGGTGAATCGCCGCTGCAACACGCACCGATCCCGCAGTCGACACCCACGCAACTTTTTCCATCGCCGAGGTAAGTCCCGGTGCAAGCTGCTTCCGTCTTGATGCTCGCGCTGCCGCCGTCGCAGCAACAGCCTCTGGCCTCGCACGACGACCCAACACCGATGCAATTCAGGGAATTGTTGAACGAGCCGCCCTCGGCCGCACATACTTCGGCGGCGACGCCATCCGCACAGGTTCCATCGAGCCCGCAGCAGCTACCCGTGGTGCATTCGTCAGCGGTGCCGAGGCACGAGATGCCGAAACCGAGGAACGTGCCTCCGTTGCCCTCACATTCAATTTGGGTGGACGAGTCATCGCAACCCCCGGCCAACAGGCAGCAGGCGCCGATCCTACACAGATCCACGACGTCGCACGCAACGTTATCGCCCGCGTACGATCCGCCGCCTACGCAATTCGCCTTGGTCTCAATCAAGCAAGTGCCGCCGTTGCAGCATGCCCCACGTGGAGTAGAGCAATCGTCCGGTGGAGCACTGCTCAAACACTCGGATCCAGGACCGGCGTAAGTTCCCGAAGATTGCGTGCAACTCAGCGTTGTCGATTCGGTGCAGCTTGATCCCGCATCGCAACAGGCGCCGACCGTACACAGGTCAGTTTCACAGCCCGTTCTGTTGCCTGCAAAGTTCCCACCGCTGACCCCGCAAGTCACCTGCGAAGAAAGTTGGCAGGGTTGATCATCTAGACAACACGCACCGCGAACGAGACACCCGGCGGTATCGCAGGAGGGCGAACCCGGCACGAACTCCTCTGGGTTCGCGCAATCCAAGACAATCTTGTCGCCCGTGCAAGTAGCATCCGGCTCGCAACACACGCCGCGCTTGCAGACTTCATCCGTCGGAGACGAACAGGTGCTGCCCGCATCGAGGAACCTGCCACCGCCCGCCTCGCAGACCGTGCGGATCGTATCGGAATCAGCCGCATCCACACAGGTTTCGTCCGTGCGGCAACAGGCACCTACATCACAGCCTCCGTCACTGCAGAGAGTGCCGTCGCCCGCGTAATCACCGGTCCCGCACTCGAGTTCCGTCTTCCCATCATTACACGTCCCAGCGGCACAGCACGCACCGCGCGGCGTACACACAACCCCACACCCGACCCCCTCATTGAATTCGAGAAGCGTGCAGTCCGAGTCAAGGACGTTGTCCTGACAGGTGCCGATGAGTTGACAGCACGCGCCGCAGATGACGTCAATGCATTCAACGTCGTCTCCGTGGTATCGACCGCCGACCAAATCGCAGTCCGCTTGTGTTTGCTGGCTGCAGGGAGGGGCGACGGCTGATGTGATGGCACAACAGGCGCCAGTGGGTGCCGTGCAATCCGCCTCCTCACAGATCCCACCTTCAACGTAAATCCAACTTCCGACGCAGGCATCAGCCACCAGGTTTTCAAAGCACTCGAACGTCGCCAAGTTGCAGCAGGAGCCCGTCGGGGCGCACGGATCAGGAATGTCGAGGCAAGTTGCGTTTTCGATCCACGCCGGATTAACCCCGTCGCAGTCGTCCTCGTTATCGCCACCTCCGTCACCCGTGCAAGACGTCCCGTCACAGCAAGCCCCCACGGGGAGGCATGGGTTGGGCGAGACGCAGGGTACGACGCCCTCGATCCAATTTTCCGGGCATGAACTCTTTTCCTTGCCGTTTCCGCTATTGTTATCACAGGCGTTGTCACTCGGATCACAACACACGCCCAGCGGCCCTTGGATCGAACAGACAACCGTGTCGCAGGATTCATCGACCTGGAACTGACCCACAAGAATGCCGCAAGTCTCTTCGTCCGTCACCGTGCATCCACCGCTACGTAAACAACAGGCCAAGGAAGGGGTGGGCACGGGGCACGGATCCGACGTGCATCCGTCGGAGAAGTAACCGGCAAACTGGCCCGCGGAATCAAACCAACATTCCTCCGGGGAAACCTGTACGGCGCAGAATGACGGGTTCGTGAGACAGCAGACGCCTTCGCACGCGGGAGAGATCGTGGCGCAGCTCGTCCCATCACCGCGGAAGTCGCCGTTTTGGTTCTCGCAAAACTGCTGCAAAACCCCCTGGCCCCCTCCATCGAAGCATCCCGCGCCGGGCAGGCAGCACGCCCCGTTTCCGCAGGCAGGCGCCAACGTCTCGCCACAGCTCGTGCCGTCACCGCGAAAAGAAGCGCCGAAAACCAGAGCGCAGTCCTCTTCGGTCAGATCGCGACACGTCTCACCATCGCAGCAGGCGCCGGTCGGTACGCAGATGTCAGCGTTGCACGAGGTACCGGGACCGGAATACAGGCCGTCGATTTGGCTCTCGCAGTTCGCCCTCGTCAGCTCGGCACACGTCTCCTCCACGCAGCAAGCACCGGCCCCGCATCCAGGCGACGCGTCACAGGCCACGCCATCCCCGCGATACGTACCGCGGGACAAGGCACAGCTATTCTCGGTCTTGACCGTACACGGCGGGCTCGGCGGCTTCTGATCAGGCAAGCAGCAGCCCCCCGTCGGGGCACACGGCTCCGTGGGGTCGTCGCACGCCACGCCTTCGGTCCACGCTCCGCCGTTTGCGGCACAGGAAAATTCGTTGCGAACAAGACAGGCCTCACCATCGATGCAGCAGGCACCCTGCGCCAGTGGGCAGGTATTGATGTCCTCGGCACACGTGACGCCGCCGGCAGTGAAGTCTCCGCCGGTGCTGTCACAGTCGAACTTTGACAGATTCTCGCACCCGGTAACCGGTACGCAACACGCACCGGCCAAGCACAGGCGTAGCGAGTACGCACCGCTCGACGTAAATATGACCGGCGTACCGAGCGTGGTCAGCGGCGGCGCTTGGTTCACCGACACCAGACCCTCGACCTGTCCCGCACCAAACGGTCGGGGATAGGTCAAGCCATCGCTGCCGTAGATGATCGTGCTGGGGGAACCGCTCGCCGATGTCCAGGCCGCCCCGATCGCATAGCGGTTACCCGCGAAAAGAGTCAGAGGCGCCCCGCCGCTCGCCTCGACCACACCGCTCTCATAGAACGTGGGCAGACCGTC
Organism: Planctomycetota bacterium; assembly: GCA_022561415.1. Next base: position 2,897 of record JADFRH010000020.1, on the reverse strand, counting down.
GCCGGTCGCGCTGATCGTCGACTCGAAGATGACGATGTCGAAAATCGGCGGATCGTTCGCCGGATCGCTCGCCGAGTCTCCAAAAACGTAGAAGAACAACTCCAGTGGATTGTCGGTCGTCGTGCGAAATGCCAGCTCCATTTCAATCCCGACAAGATCGACCTGCTTGGTGATGAAGAACACGTCGCCGCGAAACCGGTTGGCGCCGGCGAACTGATTGTTGAACGCGCCGATCGGCTCGCACGCGGACGCTGCCGCCGCGATCGACGCCAACGCGTCGTCGACCGGCAACGGGGCCTCGTCCGGCGCCGCCTCCACCGAGGCCTCACGCAGCGACGCCTTCGTGTAAGACCGCTGCGGTTCTTGCGCCCGTTCTGCGGCCGACACCATCAGGCCGCACGCGACAAGTAGTCCCGTACACAAACTCATTCGTACCATGCGCATAGTCACATCGCTCCGTCTAGCGGTCACAAAGGGACAGACTCGGAGCAACCCCACCGGACAATAAGGCGTGATTGCAGTTCTTGCGGTGGCCGACGACACAGCGCCGGGAACCCCTCCGCGGGCTTACGGCCATTATACTCATTTCCGGCCGCGGATTCCAATGCTTCGGCCACCGGAAAATCCCCGAAACGCCATCGATCGGCCAACCCCTCGACGCTCTGACGCACATACCGGACGTTCCCCCTGATTCGAGCTACACCCCTGAGATCGATTTCCTCACCGTCCGAGAAACAGCACTTTGCAACTTTTCCGCATCGTGCGGTACGGCGGCCGATCGCCCCCCATCAGTCGTTTCGTACGTCGATATAGGGACCGACGTAGCGCTGCCCGATCCGCGCCGGCTTGGACGCCCCCAGGAGGGTCGGCAACCGATCCACCGTCTCCTGGAAGCGCACGGCGCGCTTGTCCACGTCGTCGGCTCGATCGACCTCATCTTCGTCGGTTGTTGTATCATCCGGGAACCGGTCGAAATCGGGCTCGCCCCGCAGCGTGCCGTACGTGGTGAAGACGTGCGACCGGACCGTGACCCAGTCACCGAGCGACACCAGCAAAGCCACGGCCTTCACGTAGTCGGGCTCGTCGGCGTCTAGCTCACCGGAGTCGACGCGAAACAGCATGTCGCTGGCGCCGGTGTGACGAATGTTGGCCAACTCGCCGATCGTAAGCAACCCCGTGCCGCGGCGCGACAGCGGCGAGTCTTTTTCCCAGCCGCGCCAATCGTCACCAAAATCACCCGTCGTCACGGTTCCGGCGCCGGTAGCGAAAGTGATCTCAAGCGCATCCCGGTACGCGACAACCGCCATGGCCAGATCGCCGGCGAGTTGACCGGCCTGCGTGTCGGCGATGGGCAGGAGGCCCGCCTCAAGACGCCGGGTGGCGAGCACGCTCTCGATCTTTGATCGAAAATCCTCGGGGATGCGTCGCGTCGGTATCAACGGCAAACCACCCATCACCATCCACGGCGCGGCGTTGATGTTGATTCGACCATGGACCCGCAGACCGTCGAGATCCACGCGCGGAATCGAATCCGCCGCGGCCGGTGTGTACGGAGGATCCGGGCCGTCCCACGCCGGGTACGGACCCTGGCTGCTCAGCGGCAAAACAGTGAAGTAATCCCACAAAAGCTGCCCCCAGGGCAAGAGCTCTGTGCCGCCTGGAACGTTTTTCTGCGCGGTGCCTGGATCGGCGTGATGAACGGCCGGGGCAACCTGTTCGCACGTGTCTACACCGGTGCAGTCCGCTTTGCTTCGGCAACGCACTCGGCTGACCGTACACTCTCGAACCGGTGGATCGAAGACCGGCATCCGGCCGTTATCAATCTGCTCGCGCTCGCGGACGTCAATTCCCGGTGAAGGCCCGACGTTCCTGACCTGGTCGAGCCAGGTCGTGAACGAAAGATCCGCCGTTTCATGAACAATCGGAGCATCCGGCAAGCCGCCAATGCCGCGCTGCATCGTAGCGATGGACCGATCCGAGAACTCCCGGTTCGCATGACGCATCAGCATCAGCATCGATCCGGTCGTCGGAAACGCCACGCCGCGCACCGGGTTAAACGGATCGTCGGCCGGATCGAGCTGCGTGAAGCTGCCCGTGTTGGCGAAGTTCACCTCAACCGGCATCGGATTGGTTCCGGTGCGCGCGCTCCATTTACCCAATGTCTGGAGGCCGAGGGGAAGCTCGATGGCATCCGGCACTGTGGCCGTCCAGCGCGACTGTGGCTTCGCAGGAAGTGGCGGCGGAGCGGGATCGGGAATGAAACGCTCCTGCGAGAAGATGTAGGTAGTGAGGCTGGCGTCGGTAATTTCTGATGGAAGAGTCGCTAACCCAATGTATTGACCGTCGACGGCGAACTGATCGACGACAATGTCCGTTCGATTGGTCTCGCCCACAAGACGAACACGCCTTACGAGGTAGAGGGTCCAACCGTTCTCAAACCGCATATCAGTGGTGGTGTCGTAGACGCGACTCTTCCCCGGCACATTCACAAGGCCAACGAAATTTCTGTCGGAATCCGTGCGAAACACCGTGAACATCCCGTCGGGTTCACCGGGGATAGACCGCTGCAACGGGACCTCGAAGACGTCGCCGTCGGGATCAAACTGCATCAGCACATACTCGTCCACGCCGGGGATGTAGATCAGATCGTCGGGATAGGGGTTGTAGAGTTCAACCGCCCAGGATTCAACGATGTTGCCGTCCGCGGCCGTGGCTACTTCGGTGATGTACGGCTGTCGCTCCAGACCGAATACGTACTGCGGCGGCATGCTGGGATTCGCCGGCGGTCCAAGCTCGCGACCCACCGTGTCGGTGTTGGAGAAATCGAACGAGCGGAGCGCGACCCGCGTCGGAATCCCGTCATCCCAACCATCGCCGTCGATATCGTCGATATCCAT
>JADFRH010000019.1 GCA_022561415.1 Planctomycetota bacterium | reverse complement strand
CCTGGCCCAGTCGGCCCACTCACGCCACTCACGCCACTCCAGCCAGTCGGCCCAGTCGCGCCAGTCACCTGTTGGGCGCCTGCGCTGGCCCACCAGTGGCCTTGAGGTAGGGCTTTGCCACCATCAGGGCGTCCAGGGCGTCCTGTGCAGCGGTCACAATCAGCCGACGGTTTTCCTCAGTGTACTGTGATGCCACATTGTTGTCCGGGTTGACGGGGTCAAAGATCTGAACCGGATCGTTCACCGCGCCGGGCAACTTGCTGGCGGGATAGTAGTCAGCGAATGCGATTCGCGTTTTCAATCCGGTTCTTATCACGTAATTGAAGAAGGCCTCCATTGCGGCGCGGTAGTCGGCCATCCGCTGGCCGCCATCGGCAAGATGAGCGCAAATGAGTTCCACCATGAAAGACTTGAGCCGGAAACTAGCGTCAGCGCCCTTCTGTTCTGCAGACCACCATTTGAGCAGGCGCACAACTTGGGCGAAGTGCTGCGGTTGGGCATCCTTGCGTTTCCTGAGGAATTGCAGATGCATCGGGATGCTAGTCATCAGCAGCCGCCCTGTGTTCTTGGAAACCAACCAACCCTTGTCTTGTGGATCTCCTTCATAGAAGACCGGGACGATATCAATGTCAACGCCGGCCCCTTTGAACGTGACCTTCACAGAGTATTCTTGGGGTTCGATTTGTTCGGGTGCCATCTGCGGGAACGCCTTGCGAATCCTCTCCGCGATCCACTCGACGAAGTTGCGGTCGGCCTTGCGTTCGCCCTCATGCTTGACGTAGAGGGCGACGTCCACGTCGCTCGATACGCTTAACGCCGTTCCCTTGGCTAGACTACCTGACAAGTACGACTTCACAAGGCCGCTATCCGGATTCTCTTGGGTCCATTTATCGAGCCGTTCGCGAAATCCACGCACCTGTTCGCGACGCTTTTTCGCAATGTCGCCCGGCAGGTTGACTTTTTCCTCACCAAAACGACGGACGCGGGCTTGGGAAATCGGTGGCGATATGAGATTAGTTGGAATAGAAGGCATACTCAATCCAAAACTTACATTCTTCGTGCCTGCCGCCATGAGATATCGAAAACGGCGGTAATCTCATGTCTAACAGCAGGTTACGAAATGTAGCCCGCAGATTCGATCCTATTGGGGGCCTGCCAATCTCGACCACAAGATGCTGGGGTAATGCCAAATTGGCAGAACACCGAGGTGGTAAGGTGTCCCTAATTCAGCCGGAATCGTGGCCGTTGCCGACGTGCCCAGGAGCGCGCCACACCCCTTGCTCTGCGGGCTACAATCTCGCCTACGCATATGTATCCATCACACATTCTGGTGACCGCGATGGCGGGACGAATGAAACGGGAAAAAGTCTTAACGCTACCCAGGTTTTGCGCAAATGTCCGAAGCTCGTAAGTGCCTGCGGTTCAACGACTTACGGCGGATATCGCCGAAAACCTAAATTGCGCGGCGCAGGAGTGAAATGGCGTGCGATCGGCGTTTTCGGTAGTGCCAAGCGGGTTAGCTTCGGCCATCGGACATAGCTTCGGACATGGTTTGGCCGCTGAGCGGCTGTCGGTGGGCGGGACACGGCGCGAGCCGGATCGCGATCGACGCCGTTTCGATCGGGGTTCGAAGGCCGGTTGGGGCGATGCACTTCTTCTACACCACCAAGTCGATCGCGCTTGTATGTCGCGCAGAATGCCCTGACGGTGTGACGTGCGGTATACTGCCCGTTCGACGCGACACGAGACCACCGTTGGTGGTCCGAAGCAAGTGCAGAATTGGGAGGCGATGTTGTTATGAGCGATGACCCCAAGGTAACTGACATAGGTGCAGTGTACGAATGTACGAGCCAAGACGAAGTGACGGTCTATCTTCGGAATGGCTGGATTCTACTACAAGCGCGCATCGTTGATGCCGGAGATCCGGCAGGCAAGAATGAACGGGCATACTTCGATGTTGGCTGGCCGAAAGATCGTGGCAATCCCAAGCACTCGGACGCGGGTCGCCGCATGGAATAGAAATACCGTGACCGGTAGCGCCTGAAGACGCGCTTGGAAAGGTGGTGATGTTCATTGACAAAACTTTTGTTCTAGCCTGTCGTTCTGAAATGTCGCGCACGCTGGGCGGGCGACAGGCACCATGCCAATACTGACATGACACCCATGACAGCCGAGCATGCGTCAGCGTGTTGCTCGGCATTGTCATGCGCCGATCGTGTCCGCGATCCTTCATCACCGCATTGAATCTTCCAGCGCCTTGCGGGCCCTGTTCGATCATAACTCCGACGGATCGACTCCCTCCCTGAAGTCTCGGATGAACCGGTCCCCGTCGAGTATCGCCTCGCGTTTGCCGTCGTCGTCTACCTTTGGCTTGGGGATGCCGAGGCGCTTGCGGGCGTGGTCCTCGGGGACGTCCATGCCGATCTGCTGCGCTTTGAGCATGAGCTCGGCTTCTTTCACCAGGTCGATCGTCTCCGGTATGATCCTCTCGAAATACGGGATCGGCACGTCGCGGCCGGGGAAGGCAAAGGCGAGCATCGGTCGAATGATCTGCTCGCGTATCGTTCGCGCTTCGCGCTTGATGTCGTCGTTGCGTAGGTCGGCTCTGACCTGGTCTTGAACCTCGGCGGCCGCGAACGTCCCGGTGCCGCCGGTCGTGTCGGTCGTGAGGTTGCCACCGAGCCAGGCGATCGCCATCTCGCGGTTGACGAAATTGAGCAGCGGCTCGTATGGAGACTGCGCCGAACGCTGGGGTGATTCGAGGAACTCGATCGATGCGTTCTGGGAAATCATGGCCCATGCACTCGACCCGAGATTCTTCAACATCTCGATGAGAAGTTTCTTTTCGGATAGGTTCGCCCCAGGCAGAAACTTACCTATGCGTATTGGCATTCCGAAGATTTCGATATAGGCCGCCCAGTCCGCCATCGACAAGCGCTTAATAGGGCAGAGCACCCCGAGTGCGCGATGGATAGACGATGCAATCGGATCGACCAGTACGACGCGGCTATCCTCATCGGAGGCGAGCGAGTGCATCCGCCGGATGGGTGGCGGGGAGCTCCCGCACCGGCCCGGAGAGAAGCCCGCACCGTACGAGGGCAAACGCAGGTCCACTGACGCGACGCGCATGATCGCACCGGATCACGAAGAGCAGATCGAGCGATTGCTCCGCGAGCACTTCGGTGATCTGGCAACCGGCCTGGCCTGGCTGGAAAAGGACTTTGACGCGCAATCCCCGCGTGACCTGTTGACGGCCAAGCGAGCCGGTGAGGTAATCTACGTCCTGAAGGCCATGATGGAACGACCTACAGAGCGAGACGCAGGCGACCTGCACGTTAAGGATTGGAGCTACGTGATTCCAATGTGCCCCCACTGTGCGCGCACTTTTGGGGGCGCCGATCCTTCAATTATTTCTTCGGACATGGGCGACGACTGGTTGCGGGCGGAGCTAGGATTGGAGGAGGGCGACGAGATCGCGGAAAGCATGGAGTGCTTCTACTGCAAGAGCATTCTAGACCTCGAATATGGATTCTCCGTGACGTCTGTGTCGGCCGCACACGTCCACAACCAGCGTGTACCGAACGCAGCGCGAGGATCGCGCATAAGACCGGCACTCCGAGACTACCTGCGAAAGCGTGACAGACGAACGTGCCAGGTATGCGATCGCGTGCTTAAGCTCGATAAAATCACGATGCACCATGTGAAGGCGAATTCTAAGGGAGGCGAAACATCGCCGGAGAACTTGGTCGTCGCGTGCGAGGAGTGCCAGCAACGCATCGGCGCCACGGAAGTTCCACGGATAGGGTACTGCAACACCGAGTTCGTGCGCGAGTTGAGTGCTGGGGAGATGGAGACGATCTCCGTCATTACGAACACGCCAGAGGAGATGGAGGAGCATCTCCAGGCGTTACTGGAAACGATGAGGGGTTTTCGCAGCGGCGGTCCCGCCCCGGATGGCGCCGCAGACAGCGAATTCTAAACAGCTTCGAAGGCCGCTCAGACCCGCTTCGAACGGCCTTCGGAATTGAAAAACTCACAACGCTCCCTGCGACCCGTCGATACGAAAGGCCTGGGTCGCTCAGGGAGCGTTTGTCATATACCCCGTGCGCAAAGTAGGTGCGCTACGCGCAAAGTACGGGTCGCCTTTAGAGAAAGAGTGCGGCTTGAGCATCTGCTACCTCCAGCTCACGTCGCTGGTCGTCACGCCCACCGGTCTATTGTTGACGCGGGGCTGGAAGACACATTTCAGACACCAAATGCCAAATTGGACCGATTTCGGGTCGGAATCGGAAGGACGTGTGTGCGGTAACCCGTTGGCGTGAAACGACTTACGTAAATGGGCGATACAGGACTTGAACCTGTGACCTCCTGCGTGTCGAGCAGGCGCTCTAGCCAACTGAGCTAATCGCCCCAGGCCCACATTAGAGGCGGGAAATCGACGTTCGTCAAATCGGGTACGCGTGGATTCCCCGTGGCAGAGTGATCGCCGCTGCCTTTGCCGGATTGTGCGCTTGCGATCCGATTGGGGCGATGTACCGGCGCGTCAGGCCCGTTCGACCAGGCGGTCGATCAGGTAGCTTGACTGCTCCAATGCACGGTCAGTGAATGAGCCGAAGAAGTGCCGAACCTCCTCGAACGCTTCGGCGAACGCCTCGTGATCGCCCGACTCGACAACGCTGCGCCATTCCTCGGCCGCACGGGTGAAGGCCCTGGTCACTTCGTCCGTGCCGGGGTTGGACATTTGGATTGCGCTGTAGAGTTCGGGCGACTGCGCAAAGTGCCGCGCGGTCATGAGCAGCTCGAGCAGATAAATCGGCGACGTGAACGCCAGCGTTTCGTCGAGATCCACGCCGAGCTTTGACAGCGTTCGACCCATGACCTCGGTCGAGAAGTGGACGAGCACTTGTACGACGGCCATGGCGTGATCGTGCTGCTGCGGCGTCGCCTCCTTGGTGGCCAGCCCCCGTGCGTGAAACATGCGCGCCAGCCAGTCGAACCAGCCGTCGCCGCGTCCGCGACACATGACAACGCGCTGCCCCTGAAGCGAATGGACCGACGGGCCGAACAGAGGGTGCGTGCCGACCACACCGGCCTGGGTCGATTCGAGCATGGCATCAACCGGCTCGCGCTTGATCGACGTAACGTCCATGAGCAGTGCGTCTTCGCGAACGAGTGGACCCAGTTTCCGAATCACTTCCACCGTCCGATCGATCGGGACGCTGATGACGACGACATCGGCCTGGGCGACCGCATCCTCGGGACTCAGATCCGATTCGTGGTCGGCCACGACCACGTTGTGCCCGATGTCCGTGAACAGTCGTGCCATGCACTGCCCCATCGCGCCGCGTCCGCCGATGACGGCGATCGACTTGGACTCGAGATCAAGCGGAACCTCGGCCTTCAAGGCGGCTTGGCGATCACGACTTCCCCAGAGAATGAGCCGGAACAGGCTCTCGGTGAGCTCAGCGGATAGCCCGAGAGGGGCGGCGTGACTCCGGCGGTCCAAAAGAATCTCACGCTCGCGCGCGTAGTCGCGAATGGGCACGCGGTGATCCCGTTTGTAGCGGGCGATCCCGGCGACAAGCGTGTTACGTTTGGCGAGCAGCCCGAGGAGATCGTGGTCGACCGCGTCAATCTTCGCACGCAGCGCCGCCAGCGATGGGTCCGCAGGCCCATCCTTGATGCTATTCCGGTCCGGCGTCGAACTCATGGTTGAGCCGCCCTACAAACGAAAGCGCGCCGCCGGCTCACTCGCGCATGCCGATTGCGGAGGCGGCCGCGTATTGCTTCGTGTGTGTAATCGACAGCATCACCCGGGTGATGCCGCGCCGGTCGGCGCGGCGTGCCGTCTCTCCGCTGAGCGTTACGATCGGTTCGCCCAGATCGTTGGCAAGGATTTCCATGTCAGTCCAAGCGATCTTCCCGCGCCAGCCGGTGCCGATCATCTTGAGAATCGCCTCCTTCGCGGCCCAGCGACCTGCCACAAAGGGTACCGATTTCTTGTACTGCTCGGCGCGCTCAATCTCGGCCGGCGTGAGCACGCGTCGCAAGAACCGATCGCGGTGCTTGTCGAGCATGTCGGCGATGCGGTCGCACTCAACCAAGTCGATCCCATGGGCCACGATACTCATCCGCCCAGCGTAATCGCAAGACGGTCAGTACGCAAAGCGTCGATGGCGAACGGATTGGCGGTAGACGTTTACAAGGCGTGCTGAGCACATCACCCACCGATGGACGGCGCGGCGCCGTGCGACTATACCAGTGTTTGTGCATACGAATTGCAAAACACCCAGCGACGGTCTGCTTGCGAATCTAAACGAGCCGCAGCGCCGCGCCGTCGCGCACAGCGACGGCCCGCTGCTGATTCTGGCCGGACCCGGCAGCGGCAAGACCAGTGTGGTCACGCGGCGTGCGGCGCACCTGGCCGCGACCGTCACCAATCCGTGGAACATCCTGGCGATCACGTTCACCAACAAAGCCGCACAGGAAATGCGAGAACGTGTGTCGGCATTGAACGTGCCGGAGGGGATGACCGTCTGTACGTTCCATGCCTTCGGCGTGAAACTCCTGCGTCAGTATCACGAGCGGGCCGACGTGCCGCGCGACTTCACGATCTTCGATCGCGACGATCGCCGTAAGCTCATCAAGCGGGCGATCGAAGAGTGCGACCTGTCCAGCTCGAACTGGAGCCCGGCCGCCCTCGATCAGGAAATCGGCCGCATCAAGAACGACATGCTCACCGCAGGCGCATACGCCGATCAGGCCGTTGATTGGCGGGCGCAGACTGTCGCACGAATCTACGTCCGATACGAGGCGATGCTAGACCAGATGGGCGGGCTGGACTTCGACGATCTGTTGATGCGCGTGGCCATGACGCTGCGGCGCGATCCCGAGCTGTGCGACATGCTCGAAGATCGCTTCCGGTACGTGCTCATCGACGAATACCAGGACACCAACGCGGCGCAGTACCTCATCGCCCGTCACCTCACCAAGCGACATCAGAACCTATGCGCGACGGGCGATCCCGATCAGTCGATCTACGGCTGGCGCGGCGCCGACATCGAGAACATCCTGCGCTTCGAGCGAGATTTCCCCGACGCCCAGGTCATTCGACTCGAGCAAAACTACCGTTCGACGAAGCGAATCCTGGCGGCGGCCGATGCGCTGATCGCCGGGAATGCCCAGCGCAAGGAAAAGAAGCTATGGACCGACAACGACGCCGGACCCGCGGTTCGCGTGATCGAGAGTGACAACGGCGAGAGCGAAGCCGAGTCCATCGCGCGAGACATTAGCCAGGTCACGCGCGCCGGGGAAAGTCCCGGCGATGTGGCAGTGTTCTATCGTGTGAATTCACTGAGCCGCGTGCTCGAAGAGGCATTTCTTCGCGAGGGCATTGCGTATCAGGTCGCCCGTGGGGTCGAGTTTTACAACCGCAAGGAGATCAAGGACGTTCTGGCTTACCTTCGCGTCTTGGTGAATCCGGCCGATGAGGTCTCGCTGCTTCGGGTCATCAACGTGCCGCCGCGCGGGATCGGCGCAACGACGATCGAGCGACTCGGGGGTTGTGCGAGTGAGCGCGGCGTTAGCGTCCACGACTTCATCTGCGGTGGTTACGACCTTTCTTCGCTGGGTCGCTCGGCCGCCAAGGTCGGCGAATTTGCGAAGCTCTTGGACACGTTGCGACGGGCGCTGGAGAAGCCGGCGCCCGAGGCCTTGAAGATCGTGCTGAGCCATTCGGGTTTGCAGGCGCATTATCAGGCGTCCGAGGTGGGTGAGGACACACCCGCCGCAAACCTCGACGAGCTGGTCAACGCGGCCGCCGAGTTCGCGTCGGATGTGCCCGGCGCGACCATCCGTGATTGGCTGGAACACACCGCACTTCTCGGGGACGTGGACGCCCTCGACGAAGATGTTCCGAAAGTGACGCTCATGACGCTTCACGCGGCCAAGGGGCTTGAGTTCCCGGTCGTGTACATCATCGGGCTGGAGGAGGGGCTGCTTCCGTTCCGCCGGCGCGAGGAGGACGACTACGACGATGAAGAGGAACGGCGCCTGCTGTTTGTGGGCATGACCCGTGCCGAGCGGCGCCTGACGCTTCACCACGCGAGGTACCGAATGCAGCGTGGCGTGACGCAAAGGACGATCCGCAGCCCGTTTCTCGACGAGTTGCCCAAGGATGAGGTAGAATGGCAGACCGTCGCACTGCCGTCGCGCGATCGCCCCGAGCGGGTCGATCGCGTCATCGGCCGGTTGCCGGATGACATTGAAGAGTGGTCCGTCGGCACGATCGTTCGCCATGAGATGCACGGACTCGGGCGGATCATGTCGATGCACCGCGGCGCGAAGCGGACGCATGTGGACGTGCAGTTTCAGGATGGGCTGCGTCGTTCCTGGGTGTTGGAGTTCGCCAAATTGGTTCGTGTGGATTTCGACGAGATCGGCGATGCATCGGAAATGCTGGGAGCCTGAGCAATGAGACACGGTGTGATCATGGCCGGCGGCGTCGGCGTACGATTGTGGCCGCTCAGCCGTAAGGGCCGTCCGAAACAAATACTTCGACTCTTCAGCGGTACGAGCCTGTTGCGTCAGTCTTTCGAGCGCGTCGCGGCGTGCTTGGGACCGGAGCAGATCAACGTCATCACGAATCGCACGCACCTGCCGTTCGTCACGTCGGAGATTCCCGAGCTTCCGGCGGGGAACCTGATCGGTGAGCCCGAGGGTCGCGACACGGCCAACGCCGTCGGACTTGCGTCCGCGATTCTCGCCAGGCGCGATCCCGAGGCCGTGATCGCCGTTTTCACGGCGGACCACATCATTACGCCGATGGACCGGTTCTGCACCGCCCTCGAGCAGGCCTACAAGATGGCCGAAGAGCACCCCGACGCCCTGGTCACGATGGGCATCAAGCCGAACCGACCCGACACCAACTACGGCTACATCTGGCGCGGCGATCGAGTCGCCGAGGATGTGTTCGAGGTCAAGAAGTTCACCGAAAAGCCCACCGTCGCCAAAGCCATGAAGTACCTCGGCAGCGGAGAGTACTACTGGAACAGCGGCATGTTCGTGTGGCGGGCGGCGACCATCCTCGAACAACTCAAGAAACACCTGCCCCAGTCGTACGACGCGATCGAGGAAATCGCGGACGCTTGGTCGACCGACGCCCGACAGGCCAAGCTCGAAGCGCTCTACCCCGGCCTGATGAAAATCAGCATCGACTTCGCCGTGATGGAGCGGGCCGAAAAGGTCTTCGTTGTCGAGATGCCGTGCCACTGGGTGGATGTCGGATCGTGGCCGGCGATGGAAGCCGTGATCCCCGCCGACGCCGATGGCAACGTGTCAGCCTGTGCCCGGGTGATAAATCTCGGCTCCCGCGGCAACATCATCGTCTCGGAGGAGAAGCACCTGATCGCCACGATCGGTGTGGACGACCTCGTCATCGTCCACTCGCCGGATGCCACGCTCATCTGCAACAAGCGTGATGCCACGAGTATCAAGGAGTTGGTCGACAACGTTCGGGCCAAGTTCGGCGACGAGTATCTCTAGGATTCTAGGAAGTGCGTTGAAGGTTGAAGGTTGAAGGTTTCGACGTTTCGATGTTTCAACGTTTTCTTTCAATTGATTACGGCAAGAAGCGCATCGGTTTGGCCGTCGGTGATGATCGCGTCAAGGTCGCGACACCCGTGACGACGGTCCAGGCGCGGGGCGGCGTTGCGGACCACGTCACCGCCGTACTCGCCGTCGCAAGCGATTACGAAGTGGACGTCTTCGTCGTCGGCCTCCCCTTGAACATGGACGACACGGAGGGCGGGCAGGCCAAACTGACCCGCCGGTTCGGCGATGCCCTCGAAACAGCAAGCGGCAAGCCGGTCCGGTTTTTCGACGAGCGTCTCTCTTCGCACGCGGCCGATGAGTTGCTCGCCCCGGCCGAGCTGACCCGAAAGAGGCGCAAATCAATTCAAGACGCCGTGGCCGCCCAGGTCATCCTCCAGGGATTCCTCGACGCGCAATGACCGTGCTGCGTTGCCGCGTATTGTGTGCGGGGCTATGATTCCGCGCATGAGTGCGGGCGATGATGGGTGGCATGGCCAAGCGAAGCGCCGCCATGTTACCGCAGCGTCGCCATGCCGGCGCTCGACTTCTTCGGGCGGCATCCTCGACCGGACGGCGCCCATCATATGACGTGTAACGGAGCAAGAAAACGCACCACCGTGCATGACTTCGTTCGTACGCCGTTTTCCGTTCGTCGAAACGTGGTCAAGTTCTGGCGGCCGGTTCCGACGGGGATCTGGTTCGAACTCCGTACGCCCTCCGATCGCGACCTCTCCATCCGGCGGGAGCGCACCGCCGCCATCGGCGTGGCGATCCTGGTACTTGTTCTGATCGTGGGCCTGGGCAGCATCGGCTTTCGCGCCGACCAGCGCGGCGGCGGGCAATGCTTTCCGCTGATAGGCAAGTCGCTCGCTGATGCGCCCGGTCTTTCGCCGGCGTCGGCCGGCTGGTACTACGCGCCCGGTCAGTCCCTGGTCCTTGTTCTATGGACCGTGGTTCCGCCGCTCTTGGGGTGGGCGATCGTGCGCGGGGTTTGGATACCACTGGTCGTGCGCCGTCACGCGTCGGGTCACGCCGCAATCGCCTTCGCGAGGCATCTTCTCTCGGTCTATGTTTTCGTTTACCTGATGATCGTCGTCGGCGCGGCGCTCATGCCCGCGTTGATTCTCGTTTCACCTGTGGGGACGGAGTTCTTTCGTTGGTGCCTGTGGTGTTTTCTCTTCGGCGAGTCCTTCTTCGTGCCGGCCGTCATGTGGGGGCGATTCGTGATCGCAGATCGCGACGGCTCGGTGTTCGGGCGACATCGCTACGTCGGATTGGCTCTCTACCTACTGCTCTTTGTCGTGATCCCCATTGTCGGCATGGTGCAGCAGCTCGACTAGCGCGTCGGTACGTGTCGGTTTTCAGTCGGCGACCGCCGGGCGGCGCAGCCCTTTGAGGCGCGACGCGTTCAGGTACCCGTGCTCGCAGAACCAGTCGATGGCCGCTCCGATCGCATCGTCGATCGGCGTTACCTCGAATCCGAGTTCGTCTCGCGCCCGGTCCGACCGCACGTAGTGCTCCATGAATGCGCTGTGCAACACGCAGAGGTTCACGTCGCGAAACGCGGCAGGAAAAACGCGACCCAAAGCGCTACCGGCCGCAGCAAACGGGAACAGCGCCGCATAAGGCATCGGAAGTCGAAACGCCCTGATGCCCGACACACGCTCGACCCGTTCAAGGTACGCGCGATAGGAAAGATTTTCCCCGCCCATGACGTATCGCCGGCCGGTGCATCCTTTGTCCATGGCCCGTATAAGACCGTCGGCCACGCGCCGAACGTCGACGAAGTTGATCCCTCCGCGCGTCGGGAAGCCGCGAAGCCGCTTGGTGATGATCTGAATCAGAATGCGCCCGGCACTGGGTTTGATGTCCCACGGACCCACGAGATACGTCGGATTAACAATGACCGCGTTGAGCCCACGCTCGACGGCGGAGATGATCACCTGCTCGGCCTCACGTTTCGTCTGGTAGTAAGGAAGATGCCGGCCCTGGACGTTCCAGGTGGATGCCTCGTTGGCCGGGTGTTCGATCGATCCGCATCCGATCGTGGCGATCGAACTGACGTGGACCAGTTTGCGCACCCCGGTTTCGAGGGCGCACTCGGCGACGTTGCGCGTGCCTTCGACGTTGACGCGTCTCGCCTCGTTCATACCCCAGGGCGTCGCCTGCACCCACGCCGCCAGATGAAACACGCGGTCGCATCCGCGCATGGCCTGGCGAAGGGAGTCGCGGTCGGTGACGTCACCGGGTACGAATTCGATTTCCGGGAGATCCAAACCGATGCGGGGCGAATTGGGTCGAACGAGCAAACGGCACCGCTCACCACGTGATACCAACGCGCGAACGAGATTGACGCCGAGAAACCCGGTGCCGCCTGTTATGAAGATCGGCATTCGGTGAATCCGTTAGAACGGCATCGAGCGGAGCAAGATCGCCGGACCTGAGTGCATCGGGTCGCGTGGATCACCACACCAGCGGAATGACACCGACGCTGAAGCCCGCGGCGCCACCGACAAGAAGCACCTTGGCGCCGGGGGTGAGCATTCCGCCTTCGAATGCCCGACCGAGGCAAAGGGGGATGCTGGCCGCGGCGGTGTTCCCGCAGTCGGTGACGGTCATGACCACGGCTTGTTTCCTGCACCCACACTGGTCGGCCATGTCCAGCACCATCTCCTCCGTGACCTGGTGGGCGCAGATCACGTCGATATCCCCCGGTTTCCAGCCGACGGAATCGAGAACCTCCTCCACGACTCCGGGGATCAGTTCATAGGCCGCTTCGCGAAGCTCCTGAGATGCACTGCGAAAATACGAATGCTCATCCGCGAACCGGTACATACTCCCGCCGCCGAGCACCGTGGCCAGACGCCATTTTTCGCCATAGGACCGAAACCGCGTCGTCAGGATGCCGCGCCCGTCATCCACGTCATTCGCCCGTAACACGACGGCGGCACCCGCGTCTCCGAGGGTCAGGCCGGCGATCCTGGGCCTGAAATCCTCCGAGGAACGGATCGACCAGTCGACCGTGAGGGAGAGGGTCTCACCGACCGCGATCAATGCACAACGGGCCTTGCCGGTACGCAAATGCGAGTCGGCCACATCGACCCCGTTGAGGAAGCTGTTGCAAGCGTTCTTGACGTCGAGCACCTGTGCTTTTGAGCAGCCGAGTTTTTCTTGGAGGATGTTGGCCGTCGCCGGCTCGGCGATGTCCTGTGAGCAGGCCGCGAAGATGAGCAGGTCCACTTCCTCGCGATCGATGCCGGCCTGGTCGAGAGCGCAAATCGCCGCGTTCAGCGCGAGATCAGACGATTGCTCGTCATTCGCCCGGTAGTGCCGCGTGCGTACGCCGGTGAGCCGCTCGATGATCCCGTTGTTCACGCCGAAACCGGTGGTCTCGAAGATCCTGCGGTTTACGTCCTCGGTGGTCATCGTGCGTTCGGGTAGATAGTACCCGACGCCGGAAAAGCAACTTCTAAGCGGCACGTGCGTCCTTCCTTTGGCGCCCCTGGCAACCAGACGGCGGCGACTGTGGTGGCGGCCAGGCGACCGCGAAAACCGGATTTGACGCCCGATGCTCAGTGGTGTCAAGACGCCGCGGCAAGCCCATCCATCGATCTTAAGTATCGGGCGGCGTATTCGTTTCGGTCAGTCAATCTCGACTGGACGACATGCGCCTCGACGCCAAGCAGAGAACTCCTTGCCTGCCTACGAGCGAAGAGTCTGTGAATTCATTGACGACTTGAAGCTCTCCGGCTACCGAGATACCCTCGCGGATGGTCCGCCGCCGAATGAGGACGTTTGCCGCGCGGCAGAGACAGCCGCCAGGAGCAAGGCAACCTTTCAGTGTCAGTGAAAACAGAAAAAAGGCAGTTTGCCTTTCCTGTTGCGATGATCGTCGTGGCGGGATTGGCCGTTGTAGCGGCCGTGATCGTCCGTTCGTTCGTTGTCGAGCGACCTTCGCAGACTCAAGCACGCAGCATCGCGGATGCCGCGGCGCCGGTGCGGGTCGTGACGGTCGAGCGGCGTGAGATCCCCGTTTTCGCGACGTTTCACGGGTTTCTGGAACCGTTTGTCGAGCTGACCCTCGCGGCGCAGGTGGCCGGGGAGATCACCGAGCAATGGGTCGACGTCTCCGATGGCGTGTCGAGCGGGCAGGCCTTGTTCAAGATCGACGACGAGACCCGAAAATTCGAGCGAGAGCAGGCGCTGGCGGGGCGAGCCAAGGCCCGCAACGCGTTGGAAACCGCCAAGGCCAACTGGGAGCGTGTCCGGGCGCTCCCGCAAGAGAGCTCGACATCGCTCGAACACATCGAGGCGCACCGCAGGTTTCTCTCGGCTGAGGCGAATGCCGCTGAGGCCGAGGTTGCCGCGAGCCACGCCGAACTGATGCTGGAGCGGACCACGGTAACCTCACCGATTCAGGGTGTGATTTCCCGCGTTCATCAACGGAAGGGTGAATTCGTTCGTCAGGGGCAGCCGCTGCTCGAGGTCATCGAGATCGACCGCCTCAAGCTGATAGCGGAGGT
>JADFRH010000226.1 GCA_022561415.1 Planctomycetota bacterium | reverse complement strand
TAATCGAATCGCATTATTCCGACAGCCTGGTAAGGGAGCGGCCGACTGAAAACTGACAACTGATCACCGATGATTGATGGCTGATAGCTGACGGCTCTTGGCTTTTCCGTACCGTCCCGGCGTGCCGGGATCGGGGAGCGATTCGTCGGGATTCTGCCAAAAAACGCACATTGTCGAGGATTGTTCTTGACCTGGGAACCATCGGTTTGTTACGCTGTCCGTGTCGCTGTGGCTCAGTCGTGATCGCGAGCCGCGCCTTGAATCTGGAGGGCGTTATGAAGTCGCGTATTCGCTGTATCAGTCTCGCCCTTGCCTCTTCGCTGTTCGCCGCGGGGAGCGCATTCGCGCAGACGCCGACACTCTCGCTCCAGGCCGTCAAGGTCAACGACGTCGCGCTTACGCCATCGAGTTCGATCACGGTCAAACCCGGCGACACCATCGTGGCCGAGATCTTCGTCTCCGACTGGTCACCGGACGGCGAACGGCTCTTGTCTTACCAAACCGGCCTAAGCCGTGATGTTCTTGTCAGCGGTACGAGCGGCAGCGTGCGGCCGCTCGGATGGGACGCCCCGATCGCGATTGTGGATACCATCGGTTGCGTAATCGACGACGATTGCACGGCCGAGTTCCCCTTCTGTGAAGCAGGCGCGTTTTTTTGCATCGGCCCCAACCACGATCCATCGCAGGGCGTGTTCATAGGAAGTCCGAGCGGCGCACTTCCGAACCGGCCGGACTGGGTTTTCATCAATCCCAACACCGGAGCATCGTTGGCGAGTCTCGCGGTGGTCGACTTCCGAGGCCCTGTTCTTCGTTACGGAGCTGTTCTTATTAACTTTCGGGACGCACAGACATACGCCCCTCCTCCCAAGTACTGCGGCACGTTGCGGCTGCAAGTCTCCGACGATGCTTCCGGTACGTTTGCCATTGAGCTTGATCCAACGCAGAGCGAACTAAGAGATGAGAGGATTATCCCGATCGTACCGCTCACCCTGCTCGGACTCACGATAGAAATCGATCCATGCGGCAACGGAATGATCGACGCAGGGGAGGCCTGCGACGACGGGACATCCAACTCGGACACCGTGCCCGATGGCTGCCGAACCGATTGCAGCCTGCCGGCGTGCGGCGACAACGTGAAGGATTCGAGCGAGCAATGCGACGGGGAAGACCTCGGCGACTGTCCCGGATCATGCGCCGACGACTGCACGTGCCTTCCGGTGGAAATCCCAACCGTGTCCGCATGGGGGCTCGCTGCTTTTACCCTATTGCTCCTTGCGGCCGGCAGGGTGTACTTCGGCCGGCGCTTCACGCGCAGGCTCGTCTCGTAAGCGGCGCTCGGCTGAATGCTTATAGCTGATGGCCGATAGCTTTTCCGAACCGCGCAGGGTCATATCGAGTCCCCCAGGTCTGAAGACTTGGGCCACCCCGCCCCCGCAAGGAAAACGTCCGGCACGGAGACCGGACGCAGCGTTACTGCGGCGACTACGCTACGGCTTGCACGGCGCAAATTCGCGTGCGCTAAGGTGGATCAATCTCCGGCGGGATTGTCTCTGGCCGCTCCGGTCATCGGTACGAAACGAACCGGGATCAATGTCTTGCGGTCGAGCGATCCGTCTTTGTTCTTGGTGACCACGACGAGGCGCTGAATACCGAACTCGCCACCCACCGGTATGCACATGCGTCCTCCCGGACCGAGCTGGGCCACGAGGTCGGGCGGAATGTGATCCGGCGCACAGGTGACGATGATGGCGTCGAACGGCGCGTGCTCGGGCCAGCCTGCATAGCCGTCCCCGATGCGCGTCCGTATGGTTCGGTAGCCGTGTCGTGTAAACGCCGCGATCGCGCGACGGGCAAGCGGCTCGACGATTTCGATCGTAAACACGTGCGGCGTGATTTCGGAAAGCACGGCCGCCTGATAGCCCGACCCCGTGCCGATCTCCAACACCCGCGACTTCGGCGTAAGGCGCAGCGCTTCGGTCATCAGCGCGACGATGTAAGGCTGCGATATCGTCTGCGCATGGCCGATCGGCAGCGGTCGATCACTATACGCACGGTGACGCAACTCGGCCGGTATGAACCAGTGCCTGGGAACATTCCGCATCGCCGTCAGAACAACGGGATCGGTCACGCCGCGTGCGGCGATCTGTCGACGGACCATGTCGCGGCGCTCGGCCGTCGCCTCGTCGGTTCGCGGCTTCCGGCTGACTTTGCCGGTTTGCTCCTTCTTGATCGCGGGGGTGTCTTGCGACGCGGAAGGGTCCGAGGGCGCCAGATCGGGAGGGCCGTCAGCTTTACACCCTGAGACGAACCCCGAAGTGGCGACGACCATTAGCGCGAGGCACCAGACGGGCGGCGTGTTGCGTCGGCGACAAAGTTGTTGTGGCGGAATCGGCATCGCAGATCACCTCTGCCGGTATTCTATCTACGGAAGTCTACGAGACCAACGGTCCACTGCGCGAGGCACTGGTCGAGCGGGCGGTACCCTTTTTGACGAAGACGTCCGGTGCGGGACCCGGACGCTACGCATGACCGGCAACCGTGCCCGGCCGCCACACTTGAATAGACCTTGCTCCAGCCCCAAGATTCTCCAATTTTTCTGGAATAGATCGGCGAACTGACCTGTTTGGTAGAGGGGCGGTCCTCGCTCCGCCGTCCAAGCTACGAGGGCCTGGCCTGGCTCGGCCACCGCTGTCCGCCTTACGACTTTGTAGGCTCCTAAGGAGGTTGCCATGAAGCTCACGACCCTAGCAGTCATCTCATTCGTCTTGATTTCTCTAGCGACCGCCCTAGCATGGCTACTACTCGTGATCGTCCCAGGCCAGGCAGCCGTGGAAGGCGACCTGCTGCTGGACTGGCAGATCAGCGACAATACGGAACGTTCGGTGGGGACGGTCGACAGCGGCTGTCGGAGCTTCTCGTCAGGCACGATAGTTCAAATCGACGTCATCGCCGTCAACGCC
>JADFRH010000018.1 GCA_022561415.1 Planctomycetota bacterium | reverse complement strand
CTCCGCAGTATGCGCAGCCCCGCGAGGGGCGACACGGGACGCGTGGCCTCGCGAGAGGGTCGAGGGTTTGAGTCACACGTACGCAAAGCTCCATTATCACTGCGTATTCTCGACGAAGGATCGGCGGGCATTCATCAAGGAGTCCATCCGTGAGCGCCTCTACGCCTACGTCGGCGGAATCCTGCGCGAGAACAAATCACAGATGATCGCTGTCGGCGGAACAGAAAACCACATTCATCTCCTTGTCGATCTTCCGGCAACCGTTCCGGTTTCGGATGCCATGCGCCTGGTCAAGGCCAACAGTTCCAAATGGGTCCGGGAGACCTTCGCTACCCATCAGTCGTTCGCCTGGCAAACCGGATACGCCGCCTTCAGCGTGAGTAGTTCGGCCATCCCGGATGTCACGTGCTACATCCAGCGGCAGGCGGAGCATCATCGAACGGCAACTTTCGAGGAGGAGTTTGTTGAGTTTCTTCGCCGTCATCAGGTAGAGTACGATGAGCGATATCTTTGGGGCTGAAGAAGTGTCGTCCCTCCGGGACTTCGGGTGTTCTTTGCGAACGCATTCCCATGGCTTGCGCCATGGGCTCTTTTTCGTTCGCCCCTCCGGGGCTGAGATACCAAAAACCAAGGGCTAAGAAACTAGACGGTCAAGATCATGGCTAAGAAAACCAAGCAAGCCGCAAGAACGAAAACGACCGCTGCGAGAAAGCTTTCCGCAACCAACGCTGCCGGCACCAAGCCTGCCAGGCGCGCCGCGAAACGTAAGAACGGCAAGGCCGGACCCAAGCTGGAGGCGCTGGCGAAGTCCGTGGCGGAGATGGCGCTCAAGCAGAAGGATCCGGCCATTGCGATTCCGACGCGGGCGCTGTCGAACGTGTCGTTCAACGAGAAGACCCGCCATGTCGAGATGGGCGACGGCAAGCAGTCGCGCAACTTCTTCAACTATGGGCAGGCCAAGCGGTTCATGCAGACGATGCTGGTGGGCTCGAAGTGCAAAGAGCTGATCGAGATCGGCAAAACGGCCAGCATCCGGCAAATCTACTACATGAGCAAGCACACGATCAAGGGGACGAAAGAGAAGACCTTCGACGATCAGAGCGAGTCCGATCCGATCATCGAGGATCTGGAGGTCTCGATCGATGCCCTGCGCGAGGAGCTGCACGTTTTCGCATCGAATCGCGGCAACATGGCCGGTTATATCACGCTGGTTGACGCAGGCAGCACGCTCGATTGCACGGCCATGGGCAGCGCGGGCTATGCCGTGCCGAGCATCTGCGAGCCGGACGTGATCCAGTTCAAGAAGTGCGACGCCAAGTTCATTCTGCATGTCGAAAAGGACACGGTGTGGCGGCGTTTTCACGAAGACCGGTTCTGGCAGAAGCACAGGTGCATCATCTCGCATGGCGGCGGTCAGCCGGCACGCGGCATGCGCCGCCTGCTGCGACGGATGCACGAGGAGCTGAAGCTGCCGGTGTTCGTCCTGCTCGATAACGACCCGTGGGGGTATTACATCTACTCGGTCATCAAGCACGGCTCGATCAACCTGGCGTACGAGTCGCGGCGCATGGCCATCCCCGACGCGAAGTTCATCGGCGTGTCGAGCTTCGACTACGAACGCTGCGGCATGAGCGACGACGTGAAGATCGAACTCGACGCCAACGACATCAAGCGGGCCAAGCAGATCGCGAATTATCCCTGGTTCGCCAACAAGCGACCCTGGCAACGTGAGATCAAGAAGATGCTCGCCAACGGCTTCAAGATGGAGGTCGAGGCCATGATCTCGAAGGATCTGTCGTACCTCACGGAAGAGTACGTCCCGATGAAGCTCAAGGACAAGAAGCAGTGGCTGGATTGAGGTCGACGCTTCGCCTCGCATATCGCAAACGTCGCTCGGATTCTCGCGGTGGATCGAAAGATGCAGCGCCCTCGCTTTTCCGCTATGTTAGCGGCAAGCGGTCGCTGTTTGAGGTGTAGCGGCCGGTGGAGGTGTTCATGAAGACTTGGATTTGTTGCGCAGCGCTGCTTGCGTCGTTTGGGACGGCCGTGGTGGCGGATGAAAAGCCGGGGACCAGCCCTACGCTGGTGGCGGCCGGCATCGACGTGCTCGCCAAGCTCAAGCGGTTGGAGCCGGGAGCGTCGCGGGCGTATTACTTCGAGATCATGCACGGGCCGGAGAAGACCATCGGCTACGCGGCCGTGACGATCACGGCGACCGGCAGCGGCGCGGATCTCGTGTATGACCATACGAACGTCGGCACGATACTTTTCCCGACCGGCGACAAACGTGTCTCGGATATAACCTCGCGCCTGCGGCCTACCTTCGAGCCCATCGAGGTGGATATGTGGTCCGCCCGCATCACGCCGGACGGCGAGACGCGGGGCGTCGTACACCGAGCCGTCATAGAGAAGGACAAGACGGTACTGACATCAAGCAGCGGCGATCAGAGCGTCACGCGCGATGCACCACGTCCTCGGCCGCCGTTCATCGTCGAGATCGTCGGCTTGGCAGCGCAGCTCGAACCGGTTCCCGGCGAACGGTTCGTCCTGCGAGAGTTTAACGTCCGCAGCGGCAGTGCCCGAGACCTGCTTTTCAACGTCGACGTGTGGGAAGACGGAACGGCCACCGTGATTACGACCACGCGCGACGGCTCGACCAGCTACCAGTTCTGGTACAACGAAGACGACGATCTCATGCGCTGGACCGAGGCCACGATTCCAGCGATGTTCGTACAGGTGAACAAGCCGCGGATCGAGGAACTCAAGGCAAAGTTCGGCGTGACCAGGCGTCCCGCAGCGACGCGCAAGACGAAAGCGTCCAGGGCCACCGGCAAATCGAAGCCGTGAACATCGTGGGTCGGGTGTTACTGCCGGCGCGCTCCGCCTGCCGATCGATGGCCCACCCTTCTATGAAAACCAGTTGCGGGTCAGGAAAAGAAAAAGGAACAGACCGAGGATGACGATTGCACGAAGGATGGCCCGATGGGCCAGAGCATTGAAGTACGAGGATCTGCCGGAAAAAACCGTTCACGAGGTCCGGCGGCGCGTGGTCGATTCGATCGCGACCTGTCTCGGGGCGTATCGGGCCAGCCCGGCGAAGATTGCCCGGGCCAAGGCGATGGCCATCAGCGATCCGCCTCCCTCGGCCACCGTCTGGGGCACCAGCCATCACACCTCGCCCGACCTGGCCGCGTTTGCCAACGGGGCCATGGTGCGATACCTCGACTTTAACGACACGTATCTCAGCCTCGAGCCCGCGCACCCGTCGGATAACATCGCCGCCACCGTTGCGGTCACCCAAACCGCGGGTAAGACCGGGAAAGACATGATCCTCGCCACCGTCATCGCCTACGAGATTCAGTGCCGCCTGTGCGACGCGGCCAGCCTTCGCGCGGGCGGGTGGGATCACGTGACCTACGGTGCGCTGTCCTGTGCCCTGACGGCCGGCATACTCTGGGATCTGACCGAAGATCAGCTCGAACACGCGCTGGGGCTCGCCGGCGTGTGCAACATCACCACGCGGCAGACGCGAACCGGGCAGATTTCCGACTGGAAGGCCTGCGCGTTTTCCAACGCGGCCCGTAACGGCATCTTCGCAGCCGACCTCGCCCGGCGCGGCATGACCGGACCGAACGAGATCTTCGAGGGGCCCAAAGGCCTGATGAACCAGCTCAACATCCACGGCCTCAAAGACCTCAAGCTCGGCACCGGCGGCGACTTTATGATCGACAAGACCTACATCAAGTTCTGGCCGGCGGAGTATCACTCGCAGTCGGCCATCGACGCCTGCCTGCAGCTTCGCCCGCAGATCGAGGGCAAGGAGATCGCCGACATTCACATCGGCAGCTTCGAGGCGGCCGTCAGCATCATCGGCTCCGAGCCGGAGAAGCTCCGCCCGACCTCGCGCGAGACGGCCGACCACTCGATGTTCTACTGCTGTGCCGCCGCCCTGATCGACGGCGACGTCACCCTGGCGACGTTCGACGAGAACCGCCTCATCGACCCCAAGCTGCTCGACCTGATCGACAGAACCAAGATCGTCGAGGTCGCGGAGCTCAACAAGGGCTACCCCAAGGGCATCCCCAACGACGTCACGATCACCTGCACCGACGGCACAAGGGTCAACAAGCGGGTCGACTTCCCCCGCGGCCACGCCGAGAACCCCATGACCGACGACGAGGTCGTGGCCAAGTTCAAGCGGCTCGCCGATGGCGTCGTGAGCGATGCCACGGCCGAGGCGATCTTGGAGACGGCCTGGAAACTCGACACACTTTCCGACATAACGCCGCTGTTCTCGTTCGACGTGATCGGATAAAAGGGTGCGGGGCTCAAAGTCTTGGAGGACGGGTCATCCACCCGCCGTCAAACGGAGATCACCATGAAGCGCACGACACTTGGGCGGCACGGTTTCGCTTTCGCCGCGTGTATCTTGTCTGTCTCTTCGTTCGCAATCGGCGCCGACCGAACCGGCGTTCATTGGCCGAGCTTCCGCGGACTGGGCGCCGGCGGTGTTGCCGAGGGCCACGCGCTCCCCGTCGAGTGGAACGTCGAGTCCGGCAAGAACATCAAATGGAAGACGCCCGTTCCCGGTCTGGCGCACTCGTCGCCGGTGATCTGGGGCGACCGTATCTTTGTCACCACGGCCGTCAGCACCGACCCCGACCCGTTGCTCCGCGTCGGGCTCTACGGCGAGAGCCCCGACCATCCCGAGAACTTTGAGCACGACTTCCGCGTCTACTGCCTCGACAAGCAGACCGGCAAGATCATCTGGGAAAAGAGCGCCCACAAGGGCATCCCCAGGGCCAAGCGGCATATCAAGGCCACCCAGGCGAACTGCACACCCGCGACCGACGGAAAACACGTGCTCGCGTTCTTCGCGTCGGAGGGTTTGTACTGCTACGACATGGACGGCGCGCTGCTGTGGAAGCGAGACCTGGGCTACATGGACTCCGGCCCGCCTAACGAAGGGTACGAGGATTTAGACTGGGGCTACTCGAGCTCGCCGATCATCCACGACGGCAGGGCGATCGTCCTGTGTGCCAATCGCAAGAACTCCTTCCTGGGCGTGCTCGACATCAAGACCGGCAGGGACATCTGGCGCACGGAGCGGCCGGCCTATCCGGGATGGTGTACGCCGACGGTCCACGTGGGTAAGGATCGCTCGCAGATCATCACCAACGGGTATCTGCGCATCGGCGGCTACGACCTGAAGACCGGCAAGGAGCTGTGGTGGATGAAGGGCGGCGGGGACATCCCGGTGCCAACGCCCGTCGTCGCCCACGATCTGATCTACATCGCCAACGGCCACGGCCGGCAGGCCCCGGTCTACGCCGTTCGCACCTCGGCCACCGGCGACATCACGCTCACCGGGCGACGGGTGCGAGGCGAGAAGCCGATCGCCTGGCACAACCTGAAGGTCGGCAACTACATGCAAACGCCGCTGGTCTACGGCGATCTACTCTATTGCTGCCGCGACTCGGGCGTGTTGTCCGTGTTCGACGCCAAGAACGGCAACCGAAAATACCGCGAGCGCCTATCCGGGAAGGTCGGGTTCACGGCCTCACCCGTGGCGGGCGACGGCAAGATTTATTTCACTTCCGAAGAGGGCGACGTCTTCGTCATCAAGACCGGCCCGCAGTACGAACTGCTCGCCAAGAACCAAATGAACGAAATCTGCATGGCCACCCCGGCCATCTCAGAAGGGAATCTGTTCTTCCGCACCAAAGGCCACGTCGTCGCGATCGGAAAGTAGGGCGGGCTGCGACCGCGGCGAGGGGATCAAGGGATTAAGGGAGCAGGGATCGAGGGATTAAGATTCGTCGGGCGGTCGTCGAGCCATCGTTGGGCGCTCGCCAGATCAAAGCCGGAAGCGCATGCCATCCGCGATCAAGGTTGATGTGCGTTATACTCCTTGTGGCTCTCTGAACGGGGAACGGCTTAGCGATCTGCTACCTGATGTAGTGGGTCATCGGTTGACTAACGCTATACCCATCGAGCGCACAGTTTCTGCGTGAAAGACTTGACAGCCGTACAGCCGATGAGGTATAAATGCCGGACCGAGGGCGTAGGCGCCCTCGGCTGCCCGGAAAGAGAAGTCGTAGTCTCACCGTAGCGACTTGGCCTACCAGATCGTATCGGTGACGATAACTTGGGGCGGGCACGGTGGCGAGCCGTCAGAAGTTCAGCCACCGTGGCCGTCTTTTTTATGTCACGAGCGCCCCAGCGCTCTGCCTCATATCATAAATCACCACCTTCGGCCTTTTCCAGGCAGGTCATTGCCTCGAATATCCCTACTCCACGACGCCACCTTGTCCCCTGCGACGTTTTGATGCTCAGGAGGACTCGCCTCGGCGTAAGCCCGAATCTTTCGAGGGTGCGGTTGGTACGCAGGATCGCGCCGCCTACCGCGCGAGGTTCTTGTAGACTGAATGCCACCATGATGTCACGGCCCACAACCCCGTCTGTACCTGCGCTATCAACTAGTCGTAACAACTTTAGCGTTGAGGAAATGCCTTCTTTTTCCTTACTTTCCCGCACCGCCGTTCTTCCGTTCTTGGGCGGACGTCCACGGGCGCGGCGTGTAGTCGATGGGCGCAGCGACAAGGTTGGGCTCTGTCCGTTCGATGCCAATCGCACCAACTCGATCGCATCGTTAGCGGAGTCGCATGTAATCTCGACGCCTTCGATTTTCACTTTGAAGGGCATGATGCACAAGAGTATGCGCCATGCCTGGCGGATATCAATACCCTGCGCGAAGAATTTTTGGTAGGCTTATGCGAACGCGCAAGAAATCACAGGACATAGCGCCAAGGCTCAAGGGATGAACGGGTTTCGACGACCTCGTTCGCAGGCTCCTAGCAGTCCCCAAGGGGGAAATTGACGCAGAAATGAGGAAAAACGCCCGAAACGGAAGCGTCGCCAGAAATCCACAGGATCCTAGGAAATTTGTGGCAATCCTTGGCAAATCTACGGTAAATCCCGGGTAAACCTGTGGCCAATCTAGGCCAAATGCCAGCATAATACTAGTCATACGCAAGCATTACGCTAGGCATACGCTAGCATGATGAGCGAAGTGAATCATTGCCCCTAAAAAGGGGGGACGGTTCACCCGCGCTTGAGTAGCTTCTTCAGCGCCTTCTCGGCCGCTTTGGGTTTGAAGCCCCAGGGGCCTTGCTTGCCGGCATAGATGATCTTGCCGTTGCGATCGACCACGAACATGCGCTCCGGCCAGGCGGCGTATTGGATGTCCACCCGGTTGTCCATCGTGTCGACCACGACGGGCATGGAGAGCTTCAGCCGCGCGCTGCACTTTTTGGCGATGCCGCGTCTTTCGCCAAAGGACTTGGGTCGGTTGAAGACGACGTCATTCTCGGTGTTGGACGACATCTGCCAGCCGTCCTTCGGATGGGCCTCGTGAATGTAGACGAACAGAAACCCCGCGTCGTCCTTGTAGGTCTGGTACATCCGCTCGAGGGCGCCAGCCTGGCGCCGAAAGGGTGGTCACGTGTAGGAAGCGAAGATCAGCACCTTGGGCTGATCGGGTCGGTACTCGCTGAGCGTGACCACCTCCTCGCTCTTCATCCGCTTGAGAGTGAAGTCGGGCGCGGGCTCACCGACCTTCGGCGCTTCGCGAAGCATGAGCGCCTTGGTTCGGTCCCACTCGGCCGGACGCTCTTCCGCCGGCATCGCATCGACCCGCGCGATCATGTGCGCCACGCGGTATCGTACGCTACAGCCGGTCAAGCTCTGGAGAAACGCCGCCAACACAATGCCGCCGATCAGGTACCTTCGCATGGGAATCCTCCGATCCATTCTGAACCCAAGTCGATGGTATCGTGATCCACGGCCTATGCCAAGAACGCACAGAGTTCACGGACCGAGACAGGGTCTTCGTTCCATCATGATTGACTGACGGGTGAAGCTGACAGCCCCCCACCCCTCGCTGCGCGCGAAAGGGGGCACCGGACGCGAACGCACGTGCCGCACTCCCAGGGGGTCAGTGCGGGAAGTCGATCCAGCCCTCGCCGTCGAAGACGCTGAGGTGTTGCGGACCGTCGGGGAAGGTCTGAAGAAGTTGAGGATCGCGCGCGTGAAAGACGAAGGTCGATTCGGCGCGATGGACCGTCGTGCCCAACAAACGAAGCTCATCGGCCTCGGCGTTACCCATGCACAGTCCGCCGATCGACTCCGCACCGGCGTCGCGGGCCTCGGTAAACATGCGCTCGAGAACCGTAGTACGCTGACCGGGCACACAGAGTAACTCGACGGCGGTGGCCGAGCCATTCGTTTCGAGATACCCAACGTACCAGCAGCGTGCAACCGATCACACCGAACGTCGCGCGTAGACCGCGCTGGTTCAGCTCGGGGCCGGCCAGTGTGTTTTGATCGAGCGTGGCGTCGTCGAAGGTCAGGACGATGCCGTTTTGCGGAATTCGTGTGCCGCGTCGCAACATTTCGCCAAGCTCGCCCAGCGTAAGAGCACGGTGGGTAGACGCGACGTAATCCAAGACCTTGCGGAACGTGTCGAGGCTCGTGCCGTCGCCCTTGCGAATGCGGTGAAAGGCCAGGATGGGGACGTCGCGCCGAATCTTGTCACGATAGCAGTTGCCAAGGGTAGCGCGAACTTTTCTTAGAACCGGCATGACGGACGAATCGCGCACCTGGACCTCCAACGCAGAGACTCAAACGACTTGTCGGGCGCTGGGGCGAGGGGCTTGAACGGCCGGAGCCGGATTCGACTTTGACGTGCTGCGCGTCACTTCTGCATCGCGAGGAACATCACCGCCGCTGCCGTAACGGTTCCGGCGTGAAGCAGATAGGGGGCGTGCCAGGAGTTGCATCGATACGCCAAGACCGACAGGAAGATGCCGCCGGGGAAGGCCAGCAGAAACTCGCGACCGGCCTTGCCCCAGTGGATCAGCCCGAACAGAACACCGGACAGCAGAATGGCGCCGACACAGCCGTCGGGAACCCCCAGCCAGCGCGTCACGCGCTGCACCCCCCGAGCCGATCCGGTCGGACAGGCCACGCCGAACCACTGCGCCACGCGCCGCCGGCCCGAAGATGTGGGACGGACTTTCTCCCGGCGCGCCGGGATCTTGACCGGCTGGAAAGCCGGTCCTACAGGCGCGGGCCAGCGACCCTCCGCTCGGAACGCGGCCAGCATCACGCCCTCGAAGAAAAAATGTTCGCAGAACAGGATGACCACGTAGTAGGTGATGAGCGTTGTGTACCCGGCCGTGAGATAGCGGTGGTAATAGGCGGTGAACGACGGGCTCTGCACCATCCAAAACAGAAACGGGATCGCAAACAGGTAGCTGCACCCGACGATACGGAACAGGTATCGGTTGGGTTTGCGCCAGCCGGTGTCGGCCGGGCGACCTCGGCGCAGCAGAACGCAAACCACGTAGGGCACGACCAACGCCAGCACGATGTAGTAGGCCTGGGATTGCAGGAATCGCGTCGGCTCCTCGAACCCGATCTCCACGAGCCCGCGCCGAAGCAGGCCGCGAACCCATGATTGCGGCGCGTGCCACAGAGAACGCATCGCGGAACCAAGCCAGCTCGGCGGGAGCACCAACAGCCAAACCACGTAGAGCGTGATCGCCGCCCGCCAAAACCAGACCTGCCGACGGCGCGACGAGTTCGGTTCATCCAACACGGTCCGCTGCGGGGACTCGGATCGATCGGCCGCGTGGCGAGATCGGGTTCGGCGCTTCTTGCTCATATCAGAAGCGTTACCGCAACGTCGCCCGTGTACCGGCACGCGTGACTTGATGGGTTTGACTGAACCGAGCCGCGACCGTGAGGGAGCGGATGGACATGGGCACTTGATACTCCGGAAAACCGCTTCCTGCCGGGCGCGGCTCGGATGACCCCTCGATTAAGACGTGTCGCAACACTACAGCCCGACGATGTTATAGCCGGAGTCCACGAAAATGTTTTCACCGGTGACGCCGCTGGCCAGGTCGCTGAGCAGATAGACGGCCGTCTTGCCTACCTCGTCGGCGTTGATGTTGCGGCGGAGCGGCGCTTTCTTCTCGACCCATTCGAAGATTTCGTCGATGCCGCCGACGGCCATGGAGGAGAGCGTCTTGAGCGGACCGGCGCTGATCGAGTTCACGCGGATGCCCTTTTCGCCGAGCTCGGCCGCGAGGTATCGAGTACACGCTTCGAGGGCGGCCTTGGCGACGCCCATGACGTTGTAGCCGGGCACGGCCTTCTGGCTTCCGTAGTAGGTCATCGCCAGAATCGATCCGCCCGCGGGCATGATCTCCTTCACGCGATTGGCTATGGCCACCAGCGAGTAGGCCGAGATGTCCAGCGCCTGGGCGAAGACGTCGCGCGGCGTTTCGACGAATTTTCCGGGTTTGAGATAGGTCCGGTCGGCGAACGCCAGCGAGTGGATCGCGAAGTCGATCGTGTCGAAGCGCTCCTTCGTTTCGGCCACTACCTTGTCGAGGTCCGCGTCGTTCGACACGTCGCACGGCATGAGCCACGGATCGTTTACGCTGATGCCGTTGAGCGCTTTGGTCACGCGTCGTTCATTTTTTTCGCCCGGCAGATGCGGGAAGCCGCACGTCGCCCCCTCGCCGATCACATTCCTGGCGATGTGACACGCGATGCTGCGATCGTTGGCGATCCCGAAGATCAACCCCTTCCGCCCGTCGAGTAAACCCATCAAAGTTCCTTTCCGTAGCCCATTCCACACACCATCTAGATTTTCCTCATTGTCATCCCAATCGAGTGAAAACGCAAGCGATTACCCCACGAGCTTGCCAGCCGCTACCTTGTAGGAATAATGTGCCCGTTCCCATGTTAAGTACGAAGCTACGAATCACGAAATGGGTGTTGACGCTGTCGGCCCTGATCCTACTCGTCGCGTTCGTATACAGTTCACGCCGAGCCGTTAGCAAAGTAAGTAACGATCTGAGGCACGAGTACTCGCTCATGCTTGGTCGGCTTGAGTTCGCTTGGCGTACCAGCGACTGGGATCCTACGGCAGAAAAGTATCCACAACGTGCAGGGTGGAGCATGGCGGAGCACGGCTGGCAACCAAAGCTACGCTGGGGCTTTCATACGACTCACTTGCAATCTTGTGAAGGGTTTGCGGTCCCGCTTTGGCCGTTTTGGCTTGTCGCTACGGCCGTCGTGATTCCTCTTTGGTATCGTGATAGACACGCGACGCGCTCTGTGCTCCAGCGCCTTTCAAACCACTTTAGACCGCGCGTGCGCTTGCGCCTTACAATCTGGCGTGCTGCAGTTGCGTGCGTTGGACATATCGCTGCACTTAGCATCGCCTCGTGGGTTGAGATTCAACTCCTCAACTTCTTTGTTTTCTCGCCTGCGGACGAGCGAAGTTTCGCGGCGGTGTGCCTCACCGGCGTTGGGTATCTTCTACTCGTTTTCTTGGTTGGAACGCCCGCGTGGGGTGTGCTGTGGGCTTGGCTTTACGTCAAGTGGCGCAACCGGTTATTGATGTCTCACCCGGCCCTTGACTGTGTAATGTGCGGATACGATCTGACCGGCAACGTCACGGGGATTTGCTCGGAGTGCGGTCAAAAACTGCTCACCGCGCAGATTGAACAGACGCGTCCACATCCCCAAAGCGCCGCTCGCGGGTCGCAAAGTCTTTGATGGCGGTGTCTAGGGCATCGGCGTCGAAGTCGGGCCAGAGCGTTGGCGAGACGTGAATCTCGGCGTAGCTGATCTGCCAGAGCAGGAAATTGCTGACGCGGCGCTCGTTGGCCGTGCGAATGAGCAGATCCGGATCGGGAAGGCCGGCCGTGTAGAGCGAACTCGACATCACCGCCTCGTCGATCGCATCGGGGGCAAGCTCGCCGGCGGCCACTTTCTTCGCAATCGCGCGCGTCGCGTCGATGATCTCGTCGCGCGAGCCGTAATTCAACGCGAGACACAGCGTCAGCCCGGTGTTGCCTCGGCTCATCGCGACGGTTTCATCCATCTTGGCAAGCACTTCGCCGGAGAGCCCTTCGCGCCGGCCGACATGTCGGAAGCGCACGTTGTTGTCCATGATCGTCGAGCGCTCGGCCACCAGGTATTCGACGTAAAGCGCCATGAGAAAATCGACCTCGTCACGCGGCCGCTTCCAGTTCTCGGTGCTGAAGCAGTAGAGCGTGAGCACGTCGACGCCCAGGCGGGCGCAGTGCGTGACGATTTCCTTGACCCGCTTGGCCCCGTTTTCGTGACCACGAATGCGCGGCAGGTCGCGGTGCTTCGCCCACCGGCCGTTGCCGTCCATGATGATGGCGATGTGCCGAGGAAGCCGCTCGTGCGCAATGCCCAGGATTTCTCGTGGATCAAGTGGGTGCTCGGTCATGATAGCGTGGCCGATGGGGTCGGAGGTGCGGCGTCGATCGCGTGCGTGGGAGATCGTTCGAGCGTTTGCGATCGATCCGGCCCGACACCCGCGATCGTTACCGGCGCGCCGACCAGCGATTCGATTCGATCGAGGTATCGCAAAACGGTCGCGGGCAAGTCATCGAAGCTCGTGACCGATCTGAGGTTCTCGCTCCAACCGGGAAGCATTTCGACCACCGGCTCGGCCCGCTCGAGCCTGCCCGCGTCGGCCGGCGGCGTCGTGAGCGTTTTGTCGTCAACGCGATAGGCGACGCAAATGCCGACTTGGTCGAATCCACTCAGTGTGTCCAGGTGCAACATGGCGATTTCGGTGGCCCCGCTGAGCCGGGCGGCGTAAGCGCTGGACACCGCATCGAACCACCCGCAACGGCGCGGTCGACCCGTGGTCGTGCCGAATTCCTTGCCGCGTTGGCGAATTCGATCGCCGGTCTCGTCTTTGAGTTCGGTGACGAAGGGTCCGGATCCGACGCGCGTCGAGTAGGCCTTGAGTGCCCCGATACGGCGCGAAACGAGATCGGGCATGACGCCCGCGCCGGCTCCGATCCCGTGCGGACCGGTGCTGCTGGAGGTCACAAACGGATAGGTGCCGTGGTCGACATCAAGGAGCATGCCGTTGGCGCCTTCAAAGAGAATGCGCTTCCCGTCATTCATTGCATTGTGGATCAGGTTGGTGGTGTCGCAGACCAGCGATCCAAGTCGATCGCGCGCCGTGGCCAAGTCTGCGAGAATGGCCTCGACGTCGAGCTGAACCTCTTCGCCATACATCGCCTCGAGAAACGCCGACCGGTTCGTAACGAGTTCACGAACGCG
Source organism: Planctomycetota bacterium (assembly GCA_022561415.1). The sequence goes on along the minus strand of JADFRH010000018.1, from coordinate 1,510 downwards.
CGCCTCGAGCGAATCGTCATACACCAGATCGGCGAATCGGATGGCCGTCGTGCGGCGCATCTTGTCGGCGTAGCACGGACCGATACCGCGAGCCGTTGTCCCGATGCGTTTGTCGCTCCCGGCCGAGCTCTCGCTGAGCTGATCTTCGAGCTTGTGGTAGGCCATGACCAGATGGGCGCGGTCGCTGATGCGAAGTCTGGAGGCCGCGTCAATCCCGCGAGCGCTCAATCCGTCGATCTCAAAGAGCAGTGTGATCGGATCGACGACGACGCCGGGTCCGATGACACCGGTCACGTTGTCGTGCAGGACGCCGGTCGGAAGGAGGTGCAGCGCGAAGGTCTCTTCGCCGACGCAGACGGTGTGCCCGGCGTTGGCGCCGCCGTTGAATCGAACGACGAGGTCAAAGCGCGGGCAGAGGTGATCGACGACCTTGCCCTTGCCCTCGTCGCCCCACCCGAGGCCGAATACACACGTATGTCCACCGTTCGTAGGAGTCATCGGGTAGCGATTTCCCGTCGGTTGCCGCATCGCCTGGGGGCACAAAAAAGGGGCCACAGCGGCCCCGCTCCGCGATCTACGCCCTTTTCGAGACGCTAACCGGGTGGAGGCAGCCTGTCAACGACAGTTAGCTAATTACAAATCACAGAATTTTTAGGCTAAACAGAGCTAATTTTATGTTAATTCCTAGTACAACTACTTGACGCGGCCCAAGTTTTATGGTAAATCAGTAAGAAGAGGCTCACGCGGGCGGTAAGGTGCCCGTCGGTTTCAGAAATACTTAAGGAAGCATCCGCCATGGAAACGAACGGGTTACGCAATTTCTTGGAGATTCCGTACGACCAGCTCGAGGAGATGAACCTCGAAGCCAAGCATGAACGCGCCGAGCGCGTCGATACGAAGGCGATCGAAGAGCAGCGTCGCAAATACCTCACCGACGAAAAGCGCATCAAGGCCGTGACGGTCTGCTTCTCGGACCTCGAAGGGCGCTTTCACATGCTCGACTACGACAAGAAGTTCCTGCTCGCCTCCGCGGACAATCTCACGTTCGACGGTTCGTCGATTCGCGGTTTCTCTCAGATCAGCGAGTCCGATCTCAAACTTAAGATCGATTGGCCGGCGTTCTACTGGCTTCCCGCCGATGTCTTCGGACCGGGGAAGGTCATCGTCTTCGGCGAGGTCTGCGAACAGGACGGCGCGCCGTACGTCGCCGACTTTCGCTCCAGACTTCGACAACTCGCCGAGAACCTCTACCGCAGCGAAAGCATGGTGCTCAACGTCGCCGCCGAGATCGAGGGCTTTTTGTTCAAAGGAAGCGACGCCGAGAGACAGTATTACGAAAACGGCGTCTTCGAATTCATTTCCAGCGGCGGGTATTACCACTCGTTACCGAAGGATCCACTGCGTTTGTTCATCGACCGCGCGGCTGAAGCGCAGCGTGCGCTAGGCCTGTCGAACGAAAAGGATCATCCTGAGGTTGCGCCCTCGCAGTTCGAACTAAACTTCCAATACG
>JADFRH010000225.1 GCA_022561415.1 Planctomycetota bacterium | reverse complement strand
TAACCCTGTACACGTCGTCCAGCTCAAAATGAAGGCTGCGCAACATCCGCCATTCTCTTTCCATGTAGCAGTTTTGCTCGTCGCGCGCATCCATAGCCGCGTCGAAACCCTGGATCAGACCAAGAACGCGTCTGTTAAGCTCGATTAGGACGAATAGCGGCTTTGTGGTCGATCCAGGCAAGGGGTCATTCCCCTGTAGGCTATCCAAAAGAACTGCTAGATCGCGCGCGACTTCGTCCAATACTGAACCGAGCGGTTTCCCCGCTTCCAAATCCTTGCCTCCGACGATCGCGTCTTTCGCAACGTAGAACACGGGCGTTGCTCCCCTCCCTGCAAGAAAACTCTTCCGGAACGACAAACCGAAATGACCGTAACGGGACATGTGAATGGCGAGGTCAGCGACCGGAATATCGCAGAAACACAGTGCCGTTCCACCAAGAAGCGTGCCGCCCATTAGTGACCCCGAGCTACCGCCGGTGTTGGGTCCCCACGACGGACCCTCTCGTGTTTCACCCAGCTTCTGCCGTAGAAAGTGCGGTGCCTTTTCCTCGGCCTTTGCGCGTTTCTCCGGGGGAGTATGCCAAGGATACAAGTAAGCCGCCTGCAGATTGCCGGTCTCTATGATTTTCTTGAGTCTTGCGAATTTCGCCTCCGGACTCGTATCATCCCGCCCGACAAAATGTGTAAGCTCGTTCGAAACGTACCGTTGCTGCTCCATCACTACATGTCCTGTTCCCTCGATCCCGTACTCGCGCCCATTCCTAAACGCCATCGACAAGTTTGCGAAATTCCGGGTCGTCCCGAATCGCGTCGAAGTCTGTGTCGGTCCTGGCGACCCTCCGGAAGTCAGCCTTGAGATCGATCGACGTAGCCAGGGCCGCGACCGCCGCAGCGCGATCCCCGATCTGCGCATGCACGCATGCGAGGTTGTAGTGCCCCGATGCGCATCGCGGCTCCAACCGCACGCATATCGTGCCACGCCCCAACGCCTCCTTGAGCGCACCCTTCCTCAACAGCGCGTTGACGAGGTTGGCGTGGATATTCGCTTGCGTCGGCATGAGCCGCACGCCTTCCTCGAGGTGCTCGACCGCCTCGTCATAATCGCCTCTCGCAAGCAGGGCGGTGCCAAGGTTGTTGTGGGCGAAGCCATACTCCGGATCGAGCCGCACCGCATCGAGGTAATGACCAATCCCCTGGCCTGTCTGGCCTTGATTCACCGCGTCGACACCTGCGTTGAAGCACTCCACGGCTCTTGCCTTGAGCACGTTACCCGTGTCCGGCACCGGCTGCGCGGGCGCAAACGTCACCCCGGCCAGCTCCTCGTGCAACATTGCTCTGAACCCAGTCCCGTCGAGCCTGATGTTGGTGACGTTCGACTGCGTATTCTCGTTCGTAATCTGCGGCGCGGCAGGCGGGCTGGCAGCCGACTTCCGGTTCATTCGAGCAACGATCAACGAGAATATCCCCGTCTTCCATGTCGCGCCGCAAAGAAACAGCCCGGCTATCAGCGCGCCAAGAACTGTGGCGACGATCGTGGCGTTGTTCCACTCGATGGACTCTAGAAACGCCCAGATGTCAGCTAACAACGCCATGCGCTCACCTCGTTATCGACTTGCTTGTCACCGGTCGCAGTCTATCACGGTCTACAGGTCGGAGCCATTGTGCGTGCCTGCTTGTCTCGCGTTGCCCAGCCTCCTACCATGACTTCGGGGGAAACCCGCGTGGATCGCGCAGGTGCATAGGCATACCCATGAGCACCTGCACAGGTCCAGGCACGTGTACGCTGGATGCTTGGGAGCGCTTGCATGTCACAAACCGATGAGCCTCTTTTGGAGCGGGCGGCCCGCGGCGACGACGACGCCATGACTGCGCTGCTTCAGCGATACGGGCCGCAGGTTCGCGGGCGAATCAACGGGCGGATCGCCGAGCGCTATCGGTCGGCGTTTGACGAAGACGACGTTATGCAGGTGACCTACCTCGAGGCTTTCCTTCGCACCGGCGGCTTCACGGCCGGCGGCGTGGACGGGTTCGTGGCCTGGCTGACGCGCATTGCGGAAAACAATCTGCGCGACGCCGTCAAAGAGCTGAATCGCAACAAGCGGCCGCCGCGCGACAAGAGACTGACGGGTGTCGGCGATGCGTCGTATGTGTCGCTTCTGGAGAATCTCGGCGGTTCCCTCAGCACGGCCAGCCAACACGCCCAAAAAAACGAGGCGAAGAGCCTGCTCGAGGCGTGCCTGTCTCGGCTGCCGCCCGACTATGCCAAGGTCGTTCTGCTGCACGAGCTCGAGGACCGGCCGGCACCCGAAGTGGCGAAGCTGATCGGGCGAAGTGTCGGGGCGGTCTACATGCTGCGGGCTCGTGCGCTCGCGCGACTTCGTGAGCTGCTGCCGTCGGAGTCGAGGATTCTGGGTGAATCGTCGTGAGCCGACTCGTCGTTTCGAGTCTGGGTGGCCCATGGCTTTAGCCGTGGGGGAGACGATGATGCGCATGCCAACGTCGAACCTTATCGTATCATCGAGCCCCCAACTTCAAAGAAGATGGGGCACCCGCACAAAGCCAGTGACAGATGATGAGTGACCGGCCGCACAACGAGGAATCGGGCGGACGCGATGACGCGCTGATCGACGACGCGCGCCGTCAGGTCGGTCGGCTCGGGGGCGACGACGCGGGCTCGGGCGAGAACCCGGCCACCACCACACCCGGCGGAACGGTCATCGACTCGAAGATGGCCCGCCATTTCCCTCAGATCGAGGGCTATCGCATCACCGGCATCCTCGGTCACGGCGGCATGGGGATTGTCTACCGGGCCGAGCAGACGGCGCTGAATCGGACCGTCGCACTGAAAGTCCTTCCGGCGATCGTCAGCACGGTAAGCAAGTCGGCCGTCGATCGATTCCGTCGCGAGGCAAACGCGGCCGGCCGGCTGCACCATACGAACATCGTTCCGATCTACGATTTTGGTGAGGACAATGGGTTGACTTATATCGTTACAAAGCACGTGACCGGCGGGACGCTTCATTCTGAGATGGGGAAGAAGCACAGCCTAGCTGAGGTCCTCAGTTTCGCTCATCCGCTGGCCAGCGCACTGGAC
>JADFRH010000224.1 GCA_022561415.1 Planctomycetota bacterium | reverse complement strand
GACGGCATGCCGATAGAATCACTGAGGCGAGGAGGCGACAGACGTTGGAGTCGGCCTCGCTACGAGGACGACCCAAAACGAGCCAGGATGGCCCGTCGTGACAAGGAGGTTGCGATGATCCACCCCATTGATTCGGGTTGGCTGAGAACCGGTGACGCCCTGCACAAGAGAGAGCGACGCCAGCGGCCGCGCAGTCGAAAACACAACGACGAGGGCGTGAAGAGGGATGGCGAGCCCCAGGCTCAGGAGATCCTGAGCCCAGACGTGGTCAAGGGTACCTTCGACCTAGTGGCCTGATCCCGGCCTCCGCAACTCACCCCCCTTCCCGACAACGCTTGCGAAAAACGCCTGCGGCGCCGAGAGCGATACTCGGTATGCGGGCGTTCTGCGTTCTGTCGGGCCTGGCACGGTATTCGCGAGCTTCGCACCCAGGCCGAGCACGCCGGACGACCAGGTTGGTTTCTGGCCATCGGACTTCGTGAATGTCAGGTGACACCCGCGTTTCCATTCCTTCACTGGCCCGCTATCTGGGCCGGGCGCTGGCGGACTTCGAGCGAGACTACGCGACCAAAGAGGAATGGCTTCGCGAGTGTACGATCGCGCGTGGGACGCTCGAACGACTCAAAGAGTCAACGGTTCGGATCGAGACCCGACTGGAGAGCGGGTGTGCGAGGGGGGCACTCGAGGATCATTCATGTGCCGCATCGCCAACACTGGCATAGCCAGCTTGCTGGTGCGACGCGCGACGAGGGTATTTGAGTTATGGCTAACGGGCGCAACATGCGTGAGATCAAGCGGATTCGCAATGAAATCCTCGTGGTACTCAAGGTGATCTACCCGGCTGCCTTGCAGGCGGAGCCGTTGATGCGCACCCTGCTGGTGTTGTTTCCGACCCTTGAGTTCGAGCATCTCAAGCGTGACCTGCACTACCTCGGAGAGAAGGGCTACCTCGAGCGGGTGATCGCGGATGCGAACGGCAACGGCCTGACGCCGTGGCGCCGCCGGTGGTTTCGGCTGACGGCCACCGGCGTCGAGATCGCGGAACGCTGCATCAGGGATCCGGCGTTGGAGGAGTGATGGCGGCGGCAACAACCACCGGACCGAAGAAGGCGCGGCGGAAGTCGGTTCGCAAGAAGAAGACGACCGGTAGCGCCGGCCGCAAGCGTACGAAGAAATCGAAGTCCGAGGTCGATGCGTCCACTGCGTCGTCGGCTGAGACGACATCCCCACCGGAAGCCGAGTCTAAAGCGTATGACGAGCAGATCGGTGCTCATCGTCGGCGCATGGCGTCTACGGCCGCCATCTTGACCGAGATGTTCGGGCCGTTCGGTGAGAGTCACGCGGATCTGTGGGATCGACGAGCGTATTTGATGATCGTCGCGCTGGTCTACGAACGACTGACCGCCGATGAGAACGAACTTTCGACGGAGGAGCTAGTCGTATTGTCGAAAGTATTGGCCGAGAGTCGTCGCGCGGAAGCGCAATCGCGCAAATCCCACGCGAGTGATACCGGCGCAGCCGACAAGGCATCCCCCATCGGTGAGCTTCCCGAAAACTTCGCCGAAACAGTCCGCCAGGTCTACGGCACCAACTTCCAAATGCCGGAACGTGCCAAGGGCGGCTGACCACTGATAACCGCCAACTGATCAATTCGGCCGGTGCAACACCTTTCGCGGGTCGGAAAGAGGCGGCAGATTCAGCGTGGCACGAATGGCATTTTGATCGATAAGGAGAGCCGGAAGATCGTCGATCTCGAACTCTGTGACCGTGCCATCGCACAGACCGATGACCCCCTTCGTTTTCGAGAACAAGTTGAAGCCGGAGTCTGGATCGTGCGACCAGACAACGATCCATAGCCGTGGGTCACAGGCGTTCAGGTCGATCCCATGATGAACGAACACAAAGTCTCCGCAGCGATGCGCAACGGCGTCTGGCGGAATCGTGGCCACGGCCGCCTGCACGGCCTTCGACCTTTCCGGCTCTACGAGCAAGTCGAATTGCTCCAGCGTGACATCGCCCATGGGAACATCTTGCTCAGTCGTCATCGAGTTCATCGCAATCATATCACCTGTCTCCAGATAGTCCCCTGCGACAAGCTCAATCGCGTGGTTCAGCTTCTTTTCCGGAAAGTCCTGGGCATAGTTAAGCATGGCGCCTGCAACGGTGCTCGTTTCATTTTGCGCCCCCATGCCCATTCCGGCACCGCTGAACGCCGACACCATCAGTAGACCTATGACCGTCGCGAGTGAACCGATCGGAAGTGTTAACACCGCGAGGGCCGCCCGCCAAGCTCGGACTCGCTGAGACTCCTTGACCATGACGACGGCGCTGATCAGCCACCAGATCCAGCCGATGTAGAAACCCATGCACGGAATGGCGGTCCCGACGTTGGCGCCGGTGCTATAGCAAAGGGCGTCGTAGGTCCGTCGGATTGATCCGTTTGTGGTTCCGGTGATGCGCAGCAGCGCGTGGGTAACAAGCCCCCAGACTGCAATACCGACGACCGTCAACCCGAAAGCGGCAGCCACCACGGCAACCAACGGAAGCGCTGCCGCAGACAATAATCCGGCAGGGCCTACGGCACCACTGGCGGCTATGCCAACGATCATCGCCGGAACAAAGATCACTCCCAGACCAAGCAACACGCTCGGCGTGTTGGTCAGGATCGCGAACCACCACGCCGGGCCGGCGGCGCTTGTGTCGGGCACCGAGCGAATCAATCGCCCGGGTCGAACCAATGCCATCCCGATCGTAGCGAACCAGGCCCTGAAGAAGCCGCGCTCACCGCGATCCAGCCAGGGCACGCGATCGACCTGCGTCCGTTCTTCCTCGACACCGGCCGTCGGAAGCAGAATCATCTGATCCATGTGGATCGGGCGATCGCAGCCGGTACACGTGAACTCGATGGGAACCAGATGCCCGTTCTCGCCCGTGCCGTAGTAGCGTTCCTGGCAGTGTGGGCAGCAGAACTGAACACTGTTGGCGGTGAACTCGAATTGGCTGGGAAGAAAGTCCGTTCCACATTCCGGGCACCTGCGCGAGGGAAGATTCCAGAGCCGATAGCCGCATTGCTTACAACGCATTCATCGGATCCGTCAGGCTCGGCCTGTGCCGGGCGGTCATGACCACTG
>JADFRH010000223.1 GCA_022561415.1 Planctomycetota bacterium | reverse complement strand
AAGAGCACCCGGGTACCACGCCGCGTTCTGTGTTGCATCGGGCGACCCGGATCGTTGTAGCGATCTTCAAAGGAGCGGTCGATGAGCAAGGTCGGCTCGGAGCCGGGCGCCGAAGGGTCGACGATCCAGGTGCGCGCGTTGCGTGTCTTCCACCACCACGCCGAAACCAGGGCGAGCTTGTCATGCCCCCAGGTGATGCCCGCGAAACGAAGGTCCACGGATACCAGTGCGACCGGATCGCCCCTGAACGGCGCGTCGAGCACATACACGCGGTCGCGCTCGGTCGCCTCTTGACGCGGGTCGCCCCCGTCCTGGGCTTCGGTCCAGTGGAGCGTGGCGGGGACGTCGCTTCGCCAGCCGAACGAACGCGGGCCGGTGGCGACCGCGCCGAAACCGATTGGAATCTTCTCCGCCAACGGCAGGTCGGCCACGAGTCGCACCACGTTGCCCTTCGAATCCCAGATCTCGGCGCGTTTGGGAAAGCGCGAAACCGGAACGAGATAGGAAAACGGGCGGTGTACGGTCTCGACGAACACGAAGCGTCCATCCGGGGAGGGCTCGGCCCGGGTGACGATCCCGGCGGAACCGATCTCGGTGATTCTTCCGTCGACGGTCACCCGCGCAGCCCTCGCGTGAAGATAGTGCGTAAACAACGCCTCGTCGTGCGCGTTGGTGAGAAGGTCTTGATAGGTGCGTGCCGGCGCCTTGCCGCCCAGGTTCTCGCTGATGGTCGGTCCGACCGGAACCTCGGGCGCTTTCGGCGCCGCTCCGCGCTGGCTTGGAATGACTCGGCAGATGAGCGTGCGACTGTCCGAGACCCAGTGGAAAGCCGAGCCGTATACCGTGTTCAGCACGGCACCGGTGAGGCGCTTGGCCTTGCCCGTGTCGACGTCTGCCGCCCAGAGCTCGACGCCGTTTCGCTTGGTGAGCGTAAAACCGATCCGACGACCGTCGGGCGACCATCTGACGTTCTGGATCCGTGCTTCGCTGGGCAGGCCGCTGACTCTGCGCTGTGAATCTCCGGAGATACTCTTGATATCGAGGCTGGTGTAGTAAGACCGGCGAGCCCGAGCGTTCGTGCGCGGGTTGATACGAATCCCCGCGAGTCGTAGCTCGGGTTGGGCGACCTCCGAGATCGGCGCCAGCGCAGGTCGGTGCATGACCAATATCTTTTTCCCGTTCGGTCCGACGCTCACGGCGGGCGTCACCTGTGCGTCGATCAGATCGGCAATGGCCTTGGGCGGGAGTCGATAGCCGCCGTTGGAAGACGCGGGCTCCATCGCAGTCGCCGACCCGATCAAACAGATGGGACCCGAGATCGCGAGCAAGAGCACCCGACCAACATTCGTACGATTCAAGATTGATCTGATCACCATGAAACAGCTCCTTTCACCGCTTGCCATTCACCGAGTACGCGGCTCCACCGAACGCGGCCATGCCCGGTTTTTATGTCTATCCTCAATCCCGCGCAGGTCCACGGGCGATGGTCCAAATTGTCGAGAGCCAACCGAATCGTCTACGCGGACATGTTCTCGACCGATGCGTGGGGGCGGCCCGTCGACGCATTAAGTCCTCACAAAGTCGCTCGGTACCAATACGTGCAGCAGTATTGTACCTGATTGCGATCCTAGACGCACTTCGCAGCGAGGGACAACGCAAGCTAAGCCGGCAGCGCGATAGTAATGCCGCAGCAAACCGCCGAGAAATCGCTGGCAGTGAATGGAACCGATCTTCGGCGCGGACCCTGACACAGATTTCTCCGGCGGACCCGTAGCTGTACTCGGTGAAAAGTCAATCCGGGGCTGTTGTCCCTTCTGTCCATTCTGTACTCAGAACCCACCTCTGCGGCCCCAAGAACGCGATTCTCGCCCGGATAGGGTTTTCAGGAGGCACAGCGGTTTTCGACCCAGATGAGGTTTTCAGGAGGCACAAGGCGTTCGCCCGCGGGATCTCCTGCCTTAGCACGCACCGCTTGGCCGAGGGCGAAAACGGCTGGACGCATGGCGAAGATGTTGGACCGACGACGTACAACTCGCTGAACATGCTGAGGCGCCCGCCACAGTCGCCCTTTGCGTCCGAGAAGCGGTCATACTATGCGCTCTCGGGCTCATCCGGCGGGAATCCGCGGAATGACGGCGGATGCGAACCCGCTGAGATCCGTGTTTGCTGGCCATTCACGCTGGACGGCCGCAAAACCGGCACATCACGAGACCGAGTCGCTGGACCAACACACAGTCAGATGGGCACGAAATACGGCGAGAAAGGCCGTTTTCGATTGAATCGGACAGGTCGCGCGGGTACAATGACGGCTTGAGGTCTGATAAATGGGAAATCCCAGTTTACGGGTTCCAACTGAAGATCGAGCATGAAATCGTCTCTACTTGTTGCACTCGTGGTTTGTGGCCTGTTGATGCCGCGTGCTGCCCGGGGCATTACTTGCGGTCAGGCGGATGACTTTGAAGACGGCACGACGATCGGCTGGACGGAGGGCTTCTTGAGTCCAAATCCGCCGACCAACGTCGCCAATGGAGGGCCGTCCGGTGTGGGCGACAATTACCTCCGAAACACGTCTTCGGGCGGCTTCGGTGCCGGTAGCAAGTTCGTGATGTTCAACACCCTCCAATGGACCGGGGATTACCTGGCTGCCGGCGTGACCCGGATCGAAGCCGACATGGCCAACTTCGGGGCCACGGCTCTGCCGATGCGCATCGCCATTGAAGGCAGTGCCACGCGCTTTGGATCCACGACTGCCGTTGCGCTGCCTGCCGATGGCCAGTGGCATTCCGTCACCTTCGACGTGACCTCCGCCGATCTGAGCCTCATTGGCGGGTTGGCCACCCTCAACGCCGTTCTGGCCAACGTCCAGACACTGCGGATTCTCTCCGCCGCTGCTGGTCCGTCCTGGCAAGGCGATACAATCGCAGCCACCCTCGGCGTCGACAACATAACGGCCGTAGTGGTGGGCGATTGTGACGTCGATAGTGATATCGATCTGAACGACTACGCCGATTTCGAGCTCTGTCTAGCCGGACCAGGCGGTGGGCTGGCAGCGGGATGCGGGTGCGCGGACCTCGACTGTGACAACGATGTCGACCTCGCCGACTTCGCCGGCTTTCAGGCAGCATTGGGCGACTGACCGGAAGAAACCGCGT
>JADFRH010000017.1 GCA_022561415.1 Planctomycetota bacterium | reverse complement strand
AGACATGACGCCCCGTCGTTGATCCCACCGGAACACACACTACCACACACAGCGCCGGGACAGGCGCTATCGTCGGACAGACATCGATCGCCCGCATTGGGACAATCGCTCGCCGAGCTGCACGTTACGCTCGGGGTCGTCTCGCAGGTCATGCAACGCGTTGCAGCGTAGGGTTCGCCGCTGTGATAGTCCACGTCGTGGAACCCGACGCCGTCGACAACCGCTCCCGTCGGTAACGGGATACTGAACGATCCCGCCCCGCGGTCCGAGTTGAGGTTCTGGACGGCGTACTCATAACGCCATCGCCCGCCGCCGATCGCCACCGCCTTGGCCGCGAGCAGCAACAATCCCTCGCCCGGAATCTGAACGTCCGTTTCAACCACGGAGGCGTCGTGATCGCGCCACGCGCGTATCGCCGCCTGCTCGCGCCGGGTCGACCCCGACACGGTCGCACAAAAACCATCGAGCGGAATCGACGCCGGGCAGGAAGAGGGCCATCCGCAAGCGTCGGGGCGGCACTTGATACAGGCCTCGCCGGCAATCGGGCAGTCCGCGCCGGTGTCGCAAAAAATGGAGGCGTTGATCTCGCACAGGCCTGCCCCGGGGCACTCCGAGTCGGATTCACACGTGGCCGCGAGATTGGTGGCACACCGGCCCGGCCCCGTGCAATCCGCGTCGGATTCGCATGACGTTTGTAGGTTGAAGTCGCAACGCGGCTGAATGAAGAACATCGGCCGGTACGAGGCGTTGTTGTTCCCGTGGCCCCACCCCGCATCGTCCAGCGCGACGTATTGCGCTTCGACAAAGTATAGCGCGCCAGGATTGTCGAGGTCTTCGTTATGGACCTGAAGTCGTCGGTCGATCGTGCTGCATCCGATGCAACTGACGTTGGGGATATCGCGCGGAAACGTGAACAAGCCGGTGTGAGCGTTCACCTGCGAACGAGGCCCCAGAATGCTCCGCAAGCCGTTGAGCGATGACGAATAGGGATCGGAGCAACCGACTCCGAGCAACGCCCCGGTACCGGGAGGGTTACAGCTATCGCACAGATTACCCGTCAGCGCCGTGAAGCCGTGTTTCAGCCAGGACATGCCGATCTGCTCGAGACGGTCGTTCTTGAGCCGGTACATGTTCTGAGCGATGACCGGGTGCTCGTTGGTGCCGACGATCCACTTCAAGCAATCGTCGCCGATATTGCACGAGATTGTTCCGACGGAGAACGCGGAGACGCCACCTATGGCACCCCAGTTGCTAATCCCGGAGAGGTTGCCCACGATTACGTCCGGCCCAATCACCGGCGGGTTCGTCGATCCGGGACAGCCCGTACCCGGACCGGTTTCGGCCGCCGACCCCACCGCCACGTGATCGGGCTCGGCCAGCCGCACTTCGGTCCTTACGGATCCGAGCGTGACCCTATGCGGGATCGCCACGCCCAGCGCCGCAGCCAATTCGGGCGCCAACGTGATTCGATCGAATCCGAGGAGCAGCGTGCGGGACACTAGATCCACGGCCGTACTCATGTCACTGAGTATCAGGGCAATTCTCGGGTCGTCCGCGCTGTACGGCACGACGAACCGCCCGGGCGTTTCCGCCATACGAAGCAAGATCGGACCCAGCGTGCGCTCGCCACCGGGGCCTACGAGCGCCAGACCCAGGTCATGGTGAATCGCACCGTCCATCGAAGTCAGAACGCCGCTCGATAGGGTGATGCCGGATCCGAGGGTCTGCCTGAACGGAAGTGTGATCTCTGGCAGGTCGACCCCGTCACTCGAACCGTCCGCACCGACGGACGTGATTCGCAGACCGTACTGCCGTAGGTCCGAGTGGAAGGTGAACTCCGTGCGGCCGTCCGCCAGGCCCCATCGCTCCTGCGCGGCCACCGGTCCGGCCATCAGCGCAGCCAAGACCACGCAGCTCGCACGCAAGCCGAAAAAGCCGGACACAGACTGTCCACGGGAATACATGCAGTATCTCTGGCGGCCTTTCCGCCGTGGTCGAACTTGGCACGAAGCCCTGCAGACGAAGGCGCATGCGGCCTACGATCGTTTGAGCCTCGCGCAGATGCTCCTTCCAGATCCTCCGTGGTGTTGTGGGACCCCCCCATCAATTACCCACCCCACTTTAGCACGTTGAGCGGGGCGTTTCAAGGCGGGAACGGCCCTTGAGCAACGACAAGGCCGTGCGGCAACCTCTTACCAGACTAGCGGATACGATTCTCAAACACCGCGTTTCATAGAGGCGGATAGGTCCAGTCCGCGGGCTGTGTGCCCCCACACGAACCGAGATGAAGTGTCAGTTGACTACGCCGACGGAAGGAGAAACCGCAACGTCCGATAGCCGTATCCATCAGCCTCGTTCGTCGTGGTGGATCTGCGAAATGGAAGTGAACCGGTGACGGCATAGTCCCGCCGCGGCTACCTCGCCCAGCGAAAAGGGAAGCCGCCACGGTACTGAGCGCACGTCCACACGGTGTTGGCGCGCAAGCGCTATGCGTTAGTCCACCGTCCAGACATCGCCCTGGGCGAACAGCTCATCCAGGCTGGGAACCGTGTCACCGCGGGCGGCGGCGATCTGGTCCATGACCATGTCCTCATACGTCGGCCGCTCGACACAGCGGAAGACGCCCATCGGTTCGGGAAACTCCGGGTGATGCATCCGGCTGAGCAGATAGGCCAGGCTCGGTTCGGCCAAGGCTTCGTCGTGGAACAGCAGGTCGTCTTCGGTGATGCCATCGCCCAACGTGACGATCTCCGGGTTCATACCGTTAAGGCGAATGCCCTTGTTGCGATCTTTTCCGAACACGAGCGGTCGATTGTGCTCGAGGAAGAGCGTGGTGTCGTCCTTGGTATCTTTGCCGGTCGCGTACTCGAAGGCCAGGTCATTGAAAATGTTGCAGTTCTGATAAATCTCGACGAAGGACGTCCCCTTGTGGGCAGCCGCTCGCTCGAGAATGTAAAGAAGGTGCTTTACACTGACGTCGATCGATCGGGCCACGAACGTCGCCTCGGCCCCGATTGCCACCGACAGCGGATGAAGCGGATAGTCCACCGAACCGACCGGGCTCGACTTGGTCTTCTTGCCCACGGGCGAAGTCGGTGAGTACTGCCCCTTGGTCAGACCGTAAATCCGGTTATTGAACAACAGAATGTTCATGTCCAAGTTGCGCCGAATGGCATGGAGCAGGTGATTGCCGCCAATGCTCAGTGCGTCCCCGTCGCCGGTTACGACCCACACGGAAAGCTCGGGATTGGCGATCTTGATTCCGGAGGCGATGGCCGGCGCCCGCCCGTGGATGGTGTGAAAGCCGTACGTGTCTATGTAATACGGAAAGCGGCTCGAGCAGCCGATGCCGGAGACGAATACGGTCTTTTCCGGCACCGCCCCTATCTTGGCAAGGACCTTTTTCATCTGAGCGAGAATGGCATAGTCGCCGCAGCCCGGACACCAGCGTACGTCCTGGTCGCTGGCGTAATCTTTGGCGGTCAAGGACACGGTCGTCGTTGCGGGGCTCATGATACTTTTCCGTTGGAGAGAAGCTCTTCGATTTTCGTCACGATTTCCTGGACCATGAACGGCTTTCCCTGGACCTTGTTCAGCCCGACCGCGTCCACAAGGTAGGTGGCGCGGATATTTCTGAGAAGCTGTCCGGTGTTCATTTCCGGTATCAATACCCGGCCGAACTTCTTGAGCACCTTCCCGGTGTTCCGAGGCATCGGGTCCAGGTAGCGAAGGTGCGCGCTCGAAACACGCAATCCCTTCTCTTGCAGGCGTTCGGTTGCCGCGGTGATCGCCCCGTAGGTGCTGCCCCATCCCAAGATGAGTATGTCGCCGCTGTCGCTGCCTTGAACCTCGAGGTCGGGAATCGTTTCGGCGATGTTGTCAATTTTCTGTCGCCGCGTACGAACCATGTGCTCGTGGTTGAGCGGATCGTAGCAGACGTTGCCCGTCCCGTCTTCCTTTTCAATGCCCCCGATGCGGTGCTCGAGTCCCGCCGTCCCGGGCAGTGCCCAGGGGCGAACGAGCTTCTCGTTGCGCCGGTAGGGCAAGAAATCGCCACCGGCTTTGGGATGCTTGATGTCGAACTTCGGCAGAGAATCGACGCTAGGAATCTTCCAGGGTTCGGCGCCGTTGGCCAGATAGCCGTCGCTCAAGAGAATCACCGGTGTCATGAACTCCGTGGCAATGCGAAACGCCTCGATGGCCATGATGAAGCAATCACCCGGCGTCGCCGGGGCAATGACACACACCGGTGCCTCGCCGTTTCTCCCGAACATGGCCTGATTGAGATCTGCCTGCTCGGTCTTGGTGGGTAGCCCGGTGCTGGGGCCTCCCCGTTGCACATTAATGATGACGATCGGCAGTTCGGTCATTACGGCCAACCCGATTCCCTCGCCCTTAAGCGCCAGACCCGGACCGCTCGTGCCGGTGACGGCGAAGCTTCCCGCGAACGCCGCACCGATCACGGAGGTCACGGCGGCGATCTCGTCCTCCGCCTGGAACGTTCGCACGTCGAAATTCTTGTGCTTGGCCAGCTCGTGAAGGATGTCACTGGCCGGCGTGATCGGGTAGCTGCCGTAGAAGAGCGTCTTCCCGGCTCGCTGGGCGGCGGTGATCAAACCGAGCGCCATGGCCTCGTTGCCGCTGAGACTTCGGTATTTGCCGGAAGCTATCTTCGCGGGTGCCACCTCATAATGAACGGGAAACATCTCGGCGGTTTCACCGAAGTAGAATCCCGCCTTGAGGGCCCTGGTGTTGGCGTCGATGACGGCATCCTTGCCCGCGAACTTCTGCTCGACCCAGCGGAGGGTGGGCTCCATGGACCGACCGTACAACCAGTACATCAACCCGAGGGCATAGAAGTTCTTGCAGCGACCGGCCGCCCTTCCGGTCAACCCCGACTCCTTGCACGCCTCTGCGTTGAGCTTGTCGATCGGCACGCGAAAAAGCTGGTAGGCGTTGAGCGAGCCGTCCTCCAGCGGGTTCTCGGTCATCTTGGCCTTCGCGAGATTCGCCGTCGTGAAGGCGTCTTCGTTGACGATCAAAATTCCCCCGGCCTCGAGATCGGCGATGTTCGATTTCAGCGCGGCCGGGTTCATCGCCACAAGGGCGTTGACATGATCGCCCGGCGTTTGCATCTTGTGCGAGCCGAAGTGAAGCTGAAAGCCACTAACGCCGGCAACACTACCCGCGGGTGCGCGAATTTCTGCGGGAAAATCGGGCAGCGTGCTGACATCGTTTCCGAAAATCGCCGATGTGTTGGTCATCTGCGTGCCGGCGAGCTGCATTCCATCGCCGGAATCGCCGCAGAATCGAACCGTAATCTCGTCCAGCGAAACGCATTGTTTCGCCTCCCCGCTGGTCTTAACTGTTTTGGTCGCGACGACCATATCCTTTGCCTTCTCCTTGTTCACAGTGAGATGACCGTCCCTAACAACCCGACAGGTTCCTTACCGCCACGCGCGGCAGGCTCTCGGTCGTTCGGATGACGATCCTTGTGGTGTGGTACGCATCAAACATCCTGGTAGACCGAGAACGCACGCCTACGGCGGACGCCGCGTTCCCCGTAGCGGTCTTGCCGAATCGAGATGTCGGTGTAACAGTCATGGCCTTCAATCACCTGGTCGCACGCTCTCGACCGCCGCCGAGAAATCGGCTTCAGTCATGTCGGCTATCCCGGCATTTCACGAGAGCTGCGGGATTCGTCATGACCCGAACTACCCTTCGCGAATCAGGGCACGTCAGGGCCACCCCAAGTGATACGTACCGGCAAATTCCGCCGGAGCCGCTCGGCCACGATCCCGAAACGAGCCCCTTCCCAGCCGAGCGCCTAAGTCTATGAAGTCGCCTGTCCGAAAACAACCCGGTAGCCCTGAAAAACTCGAAGTATTCCCAACAATTTACGGACCACGATTGACCTTCCCGGATCCGCCGGATCGGACCCCGGCCGCCCCGCTCCCGGCGACACCCATCGCCCGAATTCCGCCGTGCGAGAGGTTCAACGCGCTACACCGTTACGGTACAATACCTCCGGGACACCCGCCCGATCGCCCGTTGGGACGGACCGTTTGTTACTCGGAACCCAGTGAGTCGCGGCACTCCCGCGCAGCGTCCCGGACCGAACCGCTCCGGCGAGGATCGAAGCGATGAGACAGGGGAAAGACCCAAAGCGGGCTATTGGATCGGCGAGGCGACGTCCGGAAAAACCGCCGAGAAAGCGACACCAAAGCGGTTTGCCGCAAGACTTAACGCAAGGATCGAGATGATATGACTGAGTTTGAAAGCGCCGGTTGGCGGCTGGCTACCCGAGCGATCCACGTGGGCCAGGAGCCCGACCCGGCCACCGGCGCCACGGTTCCGCCCATTCATCCCACCAGCACCTACACGCAGGAATCGCCGGGCAAACACAAGGGTTTCGAGTATTCACGTTCGGGCAATCCAACCCGGCTGGGACTCGAGCGGTGCCTGGCCTCACTGGAGGGTGGGGCCGCGTGTTGCGCGTTCGCTTCCGGCTCAGCGGCGACCGCCGCGGTCTTTGCCACGCTTTCGCCGGGCGACAAGGTGCTCGCCTACGCCGACGTCTACGGCGGCACCTATCGCCTGCTGAAACAGGTGTTTGAGCGCTACGGAATCGAGTCCGTCCTGACCGACGACACGGCCCCGTCATCGTTTGCGAACCTCATCGACGCCAAGACCAAAATCGTCTGGCTGGAATCGCCGACGAATCCCCTGCTGCGATGCCTGGATATCGCCGCGATTGCCAAGATCGCCCATGAGGCCGGGGCAAGACTCGTCGTCGACAACACCTTCGCCACGCCGGTCCTTCAGGTGCCCATCTCGCTGGGCGCCGACTACGTGGTTCACAGCACCACCAAGTACATCGGAGGCCACTCCGACGTGATCGGCGGCGCCCTGATCGCCAAAGATGAAGCGCTGATGGAGCCGGTGTCCTTCCTGCAAAACGCGATGGGCGGTGTGCCCGGACCGTTCGACTGTTACCTCGCGCAGCGCGGGATCAAGACCCTGGTCCTTCGCATGGAGCGGCACTGCCACAACGCGGCGGCGGTTTCGGAGCACCTTGGTGGCCATCCCAAGCTCGCCAGGGTGATCTACCCCTTTCGCAGGGACCACCCCGACGTCGAACTCGCCAGGCGGCAGATGTGCGGTGGCGGCGGGATGGTCAGCATCGCGTTCAAGGAGGACAAGGCCGCCGTTCGCTTCTGCGAGCGTATCAAGGTTTTCGCGCTGGCCGAATCGCTCGGCGGGGTGGAGTCGCTGGTGTGCCACCCGGCCATCATGACCCACGCCTCGATTCCCAAAGAAGTCCGCGAAGCCCGCGGTGTAACCGACAGCCTGGTACGAATATCGGTAGGTATCGAAGATATCGAAGACCTGATCGCCGACCTCGACCAAGCGATGGCCAAGGCGTAATGGGTCAAACAAGGTAGCACCGGCCTCCGTGCCGGTGTTTGCCGGTTGTTATTGGGAGAAAAATATGTTGCGTTCACGCACGCATCGATGGTGTCTTGCTCTTGTGAGTCTCTTTGTCTTGCCCACCGGGTGTGGTCTGCTGTTTGGCCCGCCGTCTGACGACGACGGCGCTTCAACACTGGCCGTGTTCCATGATCCGGACTCCGAATTCTCCACGTCGGACGTTCATGACGTCGAGAATCAGATCGTCCGGTTCGACACACAGACAAAGACCATCATCTGGGCACTGGATGGACGGTCGTTTCAGCCCGGCGTCTGGGAGGTGAACGGAAACTTCCTGCGGGCGGGGAGCCCGTTCCAGGTTCGCTTCGGCACCGTCGACGGCGAGCGCCGGGCCTATTTCACCGAAACGGTACCGGCCACCATCTGCGACATCGAGGTAGTCGACGACGAGTTGCGGATCTCCGCAACCGACACGCCGGTGCCGCAGTAGACTCCGACGGGGCGAGCCGCAGGCTTTAGCCTGCACGGAGTCCGCGAGGGCTGAAGCCCTCGGCTCGGCACCGTCGGCGGACGCCGCCGATCCCTCTGCTGCGTTCATGTCATTCATATCATTCTCCAGACCGTCATACTTGACGGATTCTCCGATGTCCCCCCGTGGGCAACCGTGAGCTCACGGCTGCATGATGGGTAGCTGATTGTACGGCAACTGAAGCACGATCAACGCGATCGCCGTTCCGTAGATATCGCCGACGCCGTCTCCCCACCACGATCCGTCGGGGCGCTGACGGTCGAGAAAGAAGTCCCTCCGTTTGGGGAAGTATTCCTTCCAATAGGGATCGCTGGATATGTACAGCGCCTGGGCGTAATAGAGGTGGGCATAAAAATCGTGTCCGCCCTCCGCACCGCGCGGCTTGATCTTCTGTTTGCAGAACGCAGCGGCTTTGGCGGCGCGCGGGTTGGCGTATTGCCCGGCATTGTACCAGCAACACATGGCGGCGGCCGTGATGGCCGGACGCGACTTGCCCGTGGCGTGGCTGAGGGCGTAGCGAATCCCGCCGTCACTGTTCTGCGATTGCGCCAGATACGCCATCGCGGTGTCGATCACCCTCTTCGGTACCGCGATACCGACGTTGCGACACGAACGAAGCGCCTGCACCTGCGTGACCGTGACCGAGCCCTCATCACGGCTTGCGCCGGGCGTGTAGTACCACCCTCCGTCGCGTGACTGCGAGCGCGCCGTCAGGTCGACCGCTCGGGTCAGGATGTTGTGGGTCATCTCAGCGCGTGTCGGATCCTCCGCCATGCCGTGAAGCTGGCTGAGAAAGAGCATGGAAAAGCCGTGCCCGTACATCGGTCTCGCTGCGCGGTCGAGCCTGGCGATCAGACCGTCCGGCTTGGCGGCGCGAAGCAGGTACTTGGCTGCCCGATCGACGTTCGGAGCGTAGCGTCCCTGGGTGGTCGTGTTGCCGTCCATCAAGAGGGCCAAGCCCGCCAGCGAGGTCATGGCAATGGGATAGGCGCCGTATCGTCCCTGGTTCGTCCAGGCACCGTCGCGAGCCTGGTGGCGCGTGAGATAGTTCAGTCCTCGCTGGATCGCGATCTGTGCTCGCGGCGTAATGCCCTCGGGTAGCCGACGGGCCGGTACCGCGTCGTCTCCACCCGCGCCGTGCGTCGACACGAGGATCGAAACAATGATCGCCGCGACCGTCACGAGCGATCGACAGCGACCGCAAATAGAACTCTGAATTCCGAATTCTGAATTCTGAATTACTGGCGCTGCGAGTCTGTTGTGCATCATTGCAATCCCTCCCGTGAATCGCCATCTGTCGGAGCGATCTTCAAGGTGAGGATGGTTTTTTCCGTACCGACCACGACCACGCCCGCCAGCGGATAGACGGCGAAGTCGCCATTGAGATGTAGGGCTGCGTTGGCTCGCATGATCAACGTCTCCGACCCGACGGGTTGTCCGGTGCGAATATCGAGCGATCCGAAACGCAATTCAAATCGACGTATGCGCCCGGACTTCTTGACCTGCGTGGCCGCCAACAGCCGATCCCCGTAGACGCGCAGCGGCTTTTCGAGTTTCGTCGTGGTCACGAGGTCGTTGCGCTTCCATAGCTCCTCGCCGGTGGCGAGGTCGAGCGCGGAAATGGCGTGCTTACGCTTGGGGTTGCGCGAGCTGAAGTGCCTCACGATCAGCGTTCCGTCTACGAGGGTGCCGTCGATAATCACGTGAGCGCCGGGCACGTTGTGCTCCACGAGCCGTTGCCCCGTGGCCGCATCGATAATGCGCACGTTGCCGCCGAGCAGGCCGACACCGATGTACTGTTCATGAAGCTTGAATATCGCCGCCACCGGCTTGTCCACGCGCGTCTGCCACGCCACCTCACCCGTGGCGATGTCGACACCCTGAATCCCCACGGAGCCGGACGGCGCGGCGGGGCCGCAAAGGATGCCGCCCACGGCGACCAGCCGAATAACGCCCCGCCGTGGATTCGGCTGATCGAACAGGACCCGCCGTACCAAGCGCCCGGTGTCTCGGTCGATGATGTGTACACGTTCGCGGGCCGCGTCCATGGTCACGATGCGTCCGTCGATCATCCGGATGATCTCGACCGCTTCGCCTCGTAGGTCACGCTCCCAGATGATCTCCCCATCGAGCATTCTCATCAGTGCCAAGCGTCCGTCATGGGGCATCGCGGCCAGCAGCCCGTCGCCGGCGGCCATCCGCAGGTCGGGGTTGACCTTGGTGCTGGACAGCGCCGTGGCATCAAATGCACGGGACCACAACATTCGCCCGGTGGCCAGCCCAACGGCAAACAATCCTTCGTTTGTGCGAAACACGGCCGTCTGCCCATCGGCAACGGCGCGGCGCGGCCCCTCTTTGGCTATCGGTCGGATCGGCCTGGATAGGCTATGGAACGACTCCGGCAGGCGCAGGGTCGTCTTCCACTGAAGCTCACCGTCCGAGGCCTTGAGACAGGAAATCACGTTGTCCGCCTCTTGGAAGAACACGCGATCACTCAGGACGCTCGGACCGTTTTCGGCTATCCGCACCAGCCGCGCCGCGCGGGCGCGATTGGGAGCGGGCACGGACCAGCCGAGCTTTCCGGTCAGTTCGAGTGCGTCGCCCGCACCGGGTCGCGCATCGTACCCGAGTTGCTCGTACATCTTCGAGCGCAGTTGCTCTGCCCAGGCCGCAACCGATGGGGCCGGCAAGCCCCGGCGCGCCGGGGTCGGCGCTAGGGATTCCGTCCCGCCGGCGTCGTCGCCCAGGATGGAAACCGGGAGTGTTACACCACGGACAAGCGCTTCCAGATGGTCGAGGCCTGCAAGCACCGCGGAACCGGCCGGCACGCCGAGGTCGGCGGCCCCTGCATACTGCCGGCAGATCTTCACGAGGTTTGTCGCCTCGATCATCGGGTCGGTGCCGGAACGAGCACTGTGCCGCAGTAGT
This sequence comes from Planctomycetota bacterium, assembly GCA_022561415.1. The sequence continues at coordinate 4,394 of JADFRH010000017.1, read as the reverse complement.
TGTTCGGCGGCTTCATACCGGCGGTGCGCGGTGTAATAAGAGGCGATTTCCGAGGTTGCCCGGTGTCGAACGAGTCCGACCCTGTCCAGGTCGGCGATCGCGCGCAGACGGGCGGTTGCGTCGCGCGGATCAGGCGCATTCGTGAGGTCAGCGCCGAGATCGTCGATGTCACGCGATACCGAATCGAAGAGTTCCTGCCGCTCGGTTCGTGAAAGCTTCGCGCCCGTTTCGGCCAGTCGCTGCGCGATCTCGAACCGCGCCATGCCGCTGACGTGTTCGCCGAGCGGAACGATCTGGCGTCCCGCCGAGGAGACCCCGAGCTCCCAAAGTCGCCGGTAGGCGTCGACGTTTCGTCCGAGCGTCGTGAGCTTGTGAGCGATCGCCAGACCGCAGCGCAGCCGGTCGTGTGCGGATCGCGCGATCTCACCGGCGCGGATCAGAATCTTCAGGGCGTCGGTCTCCGTTCCGCCGCGCGCTCGGGTTAGTTGGGCAATCGCCAGCAGCGCCTCGACGCGCAGGCGAACCGCCTCCGCGGCCCGCGGCGGGTCCACCTCGATCGCCGCGGTCGCGAGCGTCTCGAGTATGTCGTAAGTGCGCTGCGGCTCACCGCGCAGCAGCTCCAGCCAGGCGAGGCGAATGGTCAACGACGCGTCGGTCGGCAAGCCGACTTTGTCGGTCGGTCGGTCCTCATACTGAGCCAGAGCGATCGGATAACTTCGATCGATGTCGGGGAACCGTCGAATCTCCGACGGACCCACCGTCAGCAGGCCGTGATCCAAACTGAGCAGATTGCCCGGAGGATCCTCATCGGCCGGTAGCGATGCGTATTCCAGCGGATCGCCCGAATCAGCGTCGAATGACAGCAGCCCATCGAGCAGCGGGACGTAGACGACGTCCCCGGCGAGAACGCCCCGCCCCGTCGGGGTCGCGGGCAGCTCCGCCGTCCAGATCGGTTTTCCATCAGCGACGGACAGGCACGTGACAAGTCGACCGCCGACCCACACGCGGTCGCGATCGGAGCCGATGATGTAGGCGGCGCCTTTCGGCTCGGCCGACCAGAGGAATTCACCCGTTGCGCCGGAAAAAGCGAGAAGGGTACCCGGCTCCTTGGCGCCGATCAGCACGCGATCGCCGGCCACTACGGGCGGTCCGGGAAGCCAACGCGCCGGACCGGAAACACCTCTGAGCACATCGTGGGTGAGGTTTGTATGGTATTGCCCGGCCCACCTCAGCGTATGGTCATACGCGTTGAGACCGAACAGGATTCCAAACCCGGACGAAACGAAAACCATTCCATCGGATGCCGCGGGTGGAAGGGCCTCGCTCTGCCGGAATCTCGAATCCATTTCCGCACCGATGGAACACAGCAGAACGGAGTCGATCAACGTCCCGTCAGCCGGATCGAGAATGGCGATGTACAGGTCGCTGCGACGAAAATAGGGAACCCAGAAACGACCCGCGACTTGCAGCGGGGCGGACCGGAAATCGACGTCTCCCAGGGGATCGCCGGGATGGCCGGTTCGACCGCGCTGCCAAACCACGCGACCCGTCTCTGCATCGAGAGCGATGATCTGCGTGCCGATCGCTGTGCGGCGCTGCACAGTGGGCGTCAGCGTCCATTGCAGACCGTGGACCGTCCCTTTGTCACGTGGGTTCGGCGTATAGTCCCCCTTGCCCTCGCGGGCGACGATGGTCACGAGCCCGAAACCCAGAGAAATGTCGGCCGTAACGTAGTCCTCGAATCCCACGTCAGGATCGATCACCGACAGCGGCGTGCGAGGTGCTAACGGACCGATCGTCGACGAGGCCACCCTCACCTCGGATACGTCCATTCGCCAGCGCTCGAGGAGGTCGTTGCGATCGAGCGCGACGCAGCCCGTGGGCGTGCGTACAAAAAGTCGTTTGGCGCCGGCGACGGGACGGGCCGTCGGCAGGATCAGCCGGTTATGGGGATCGTCGTGGTAGACGCGACGCCATGCGTCTTCGGCCGCGCCGGGGATCTTATAGCGCCACGGAACCGACTCGACCATCGTGGGCTTCACGGCGGCCATCAAACCACACCGTGCGGCCGAGCCGCCATTGACCGGCCACGGGGCGAAGGGATCGACCTCGGCGGTTTCGAGCCGCGTCGGAAGGGACTCGCCGAGCCGTTCGAGCGCCGACGAGGATCCGATTTCCGTATCGCCCGCGGTCATCAGGATCCACGCCTGGTCGGTTTGCCCCAGCAGGGCATAGGCGACCGCGAGCTTCGCGGTTGTCAGTTCCTTGGGCACATCCGCATCGGGGACCAGCGCGAGCAGATCGGTGAGCAGCCTGACGGCCTCGCTCGGCTGACCGGCGTCCAGTGCCCAGGAAGCGAGCAGATCGGCGGCATCGTCACCGAGCCGCGTCAGCAGATATCGATGAACAACCTCCCACAAATCGTCGGGATTGTGTTCGCTGCGCCCGCGCTCCAAGAGCCGCTTCGCCTTTCCGTCGAAGAGCAAGCGGTAAGCGGACAGACCTTCGGGCGGCAATGAAGCGACGAGCCGTACGGCGCGCTGCCTCGCGGATTCATACAACACGCCGCCCTGCGGAGCGCCCTCCTTCGTCGCCACCAACGACCCCTGCGGGTTATCGATCACGCGCTGCAGGCAGTCGATCGTGAACTTCCAGTCTTTGCGCGCCTCACCCTCCTCGGCCCGAGAGAAGAGGTTGGCGATCGTCGGCGAAGTCTCGACGAACACCGTGATGTTGTCGTCGTTCCGCGGCCTTCCCCGCCGACCGCGTTGCTGTCCCAGGCTCTCGCCGACCGACGACGCGACCACGAGTGCCGCCAGACCCACGGTCGCGGCGCGACGCGGGCACATGAGGTGTGCGACGAAGATTCTCAAATGGCGCAACAAACGATCCAACCTTTCGATCAACACTACAAAGGCGGGGCAAACCGACCGGCAAGCCGCCGGTACACCCCCCGGCGCGCCGGGGCTGGGTCTCACCGGTTCCGACAACGTTATCGGCGGGCTCTCGCCCGCACGCGATTCCGCGATCCTCGGCGATGACAATCGACCCCCGGTGAAACCGGCTTGCCGGTCACCCAGGCGCGTGCCGCCAAACCCGCGCGCTATCCTAGCGATTGCACGGCGCCGATTCCAGAGTTTCGTTTGTTCGGAGTTGTCGAGGCGTGATGGGAGACGCGACCGTTGACGATCATCTGTGTAACAGCCGCGCAACGTCGCGACATGGGGGACCGACTTTCCGGTCGGTCATTCTGCGGTCCAGCAATGCCATGGACAGACTGGAAAGTCTGTCCCACAAAACTGTTTAGCGCGCAGCTACCGGCGGCGCTTCTTGCGGCGGTCCTTTTTCGAGACCGTGCGGCGGCTGGCTGTCGACTTGCCCTTCATTTTCGGCATCGTGCCGGTGGCCATCGCCTGCGAAAACTGCGTGCCCATCTTCATTCGCTGCCCGAGCGATTGACCGCTCATGGCCTTCATCATGTTGCGCAGCGGGTCGAACTGCTTGACGAGCTGGCTCACATCCGACGGATCGCAGCCGGACCCCTTGGCGATCCGCCGCCGGCGTGACGTGTCGATGATCTTGGGGCTGGCCTTCTCCTTGGGCGTCATCGACTGGATCACCGCCTCCATGCGGGCAAGCTCGCCCTCCGCGTCGACGTCCATGTCGCCCATCATGTCGCCCATACCCGGGATCTTCTTGAGCAGATCCTTGATCGGACCCATCTTGCGGACCTTGCGAAACTGCGTGAGAAAATCGTCGAGCGTGAACTTTCCCGACGCCATCTTGGCTTCGAGCTTCTGCGCCTCACCCTCGTCGTATTGCTGCTGGGCCTGCTCGACCAGTGTGAGGATGTCGCCCATGCCCAGGATGCGACCGGCGATGCGATCGGGATGGAACTCCTCGAGAGCCTCCATCCTCTCGCCCACCCCGATGAACTTGATCGGCTTGCCCGTCACCCGCTTGACCGACAGCCGCGTAGGGTGGCAGCTTGACCAGCAGGGGCTTGCTCCTGTTGGCGATTCTGTTAGCTCTCGCACTTTTCATATCCCGGCAAGTGGTGGCTTTTTATTGCACAAGCGTACTAGAGAAGTTCTCGAGTATTTTGAGGAGGGGAAAGAAATTGCCTGCTTTGACTCTTCCGCAGAATTGGTAGAGAAGGTCAAATACTTTCTCGCGAATGAGCAGGAGCGCCAACAAATTGCTAAAGCTGGCTACGAGAGATGTGTAAGGGAAAATAGCTTTGCCAATAGAGTCAGGGTAATTATTGATAAATATGAAAACTTTATTCGTCGTTCCGGAAGTTAGATTGGACGATACTCCACAAAATGTTCCTTTTTGGGCTGGTATACTAGCAGCTATAATAGAAAAAAAAGGCGGTCATGTTGGAATTCTTG
>JADFRH010000222.1 GCA_022561415.1 Planctomycetota bacterium | reverse complement strand
GCTGGTTTGGTGGTTCAGCGCCCTGCAGACCGGGGATGGCGCGGGCGGCGCCTTCATCATCCTGGCCGGCATCGTCGCAGGCTTTCCCAATGGCAAGCCCGAGAGGGCGTACTCAACCGGCATACCGATTCGGCCTCCCGAGAATTACCGAAACAGCCGGTTTCCCTCCAGCACTATCCTACCCGGTCGGACATCACTACGATGCGGAGGATGACGCGGGCAAGCAAATCGCAATTTGACGTGCGGCAAATCCCCGGCGGAACCCAAGATCAGCTGCGGGCGTTGCACCGGGTCATGGATCTCAACCCGCCGGCCGGGGGAACGCCGGCACCGCCCGTACAGCAGATGCTCGCCACGGCGCAGAAGGGAACAAATTCGCTCGAACTCCTCTTCGGTGCCTACGACGAAGATCGGCTGGTGGCGGCCGTTCTCGGGATGGTCTGTGAGGGAGCAACCGCACTCGTTCTGCTCTCCAGCGAGCTGGAGCACCCCGAGGCATACCATGGCACGCTCGCGGCGTTGCGGCGGCTTGTAGAGGCCTCCAGGCTGCGGTCAATAAGCCTGCTTGAGGTTCTCACGGCACCCGGAGCGGGAACTCAGGCGAGCGTTCTGCACAAGGGCGGATTCCGGCTCCTCACACGGCTTCGCTACCTGCGACAAACAGTGGCTCTTGCCCCCGACACCCCCCGGAATTCCCCCGATCTGGAGTGGGTGCCGTTTTCACCGGCTGTGCAGCCGCTTTTCGAACGGACCCTCGAACTGACATACGCGCAAACCCATGACTGCCCGGAACTTAGCGGCGTTCGGACCACGTCCGACGTGCTGGCGGGCCATCGGACGACGGGTGTGTTTGACCCGGCCCTGTGGTGGGTCGCCACGCGGGATCAGGAGCCCGTCGGCGTGCTCCTTTTGAGCCGATTGCCGTCTCTCCCGGCGCTCGAGATCGTGTACATGGGCGTCGCGCAACCTGTTCGGGGACAAGGAGTTGCGCACGCGCTGCTGCGACGGGCGTTCGACGCTGCGGGAAACGATGGTGCCAAGGAGTTGACACTGGCAGTCGACGAGCGAAACGCACCGGCACGGCACCTGTACGCCCGGTGGGGATTTACCGAGTTCGGTAGGCGAGACGCATGGATCGCAAGTCTCGGTCCGGTATGAGGTTGGAGAAAAAGCCGCCGGCACAGCGGATTTATCCACAATCGATCCAATCGCCCCGGGGCGCTGGTGGGCAAAAAAAACTTTGCGTCGAATGTACTTTGATACACGGAGAGAATGCGCTATCGGCACGTGTTCGTTCCAGAAAAGGGTTGACGCGCGTCTTCGAAACTGATAGTTTGAGCCTTCGGATACGGAACGGAGCGTGAGGGCGAGCGGCGCCATTGATGAGCCAGCGCGGTCGTCGTTTGTGGTTCTCCTTTCTCGTTCCTTCGACATACATTCGTTATCAAGGTTTTCCAAACTACGTTCCTTTTTTCTACAAGGAGCTCGCGGTGGCAGTTTGCGCAGTGGACGCAGTCGCGGACGTTGAAGCGAGGATCGCCGAGCAGGTCGGCCCTCAACGGTTTAATGTTTGGTTCAAGAACGCAACGAAGTTTTCGTTCACCGGCGATTATCTCAACGTCAGCGTGCCGAACCACTTCGTGGGCGAGTGGCTCGAGCGACACTTCGCCGATGTCATACGTGACGCCGCACGTACCGTCACCGGGCGCGACCACACGCTGTGCTTCGCGACCGATCCGGATCTTGCGCGAAGCCTCGGCAAGAAGCAGCCCGACCGCCAGGTCGACTTCGTCGCCAACAACCCCGAGCGACTGGCACGCGAGCAAAAGAGATCCGGTTCACTCGGCGCGACGCCCGCACTCAAAGGCCGCCTCGATGACTTTGTCGTCGGCGATTCGAACCGCCTGGCCTTCGCGGCGGCGACACACGTAATCGAGTCGCCCGCAAGCCATTACAATCCGCTCTTCGTTCACGGCGGCTGTGGGCTCGGCAAAACGCATCTGATACAAGCGATCTGCAACGCCTTGACCGATCGCCATCCGCAGATGCGCTGGCGCTACGTCACCGGCGAGGAGTTCACCAACGACTACGTGTTCGCCGTCAAGGCACGCGAGATGGACGCCTTCCACAACCGCTACCGTGCCCTGGACATTCTCGTCATCGACGATGTTCATTTTCTAGCCAACAAACGCGCTACGCAGGAGCAGTTTCTGCACACGATCAAGTCGATCGACGCGGCCGGGAAACAGATCGTGCTCGCGTCGGACGCGCATCCGAAAATGATCGGTCATTTTTCCGAATCGCTGGTCAGCCGGTTTCTTTCCGGCATGGTGGTCCGCATCGAGTCGCCCGATCTGGCCGTCCGCGCCGGCGTGCTCCGGCAGAAGGCCAAGCGACTCAACGTCGACATCGGCGAGCCGGTCATCATGTACGTCGCCGAGAACTTCCGCGCGAACCTGCGCGAGCTGGAAGGCGCCCTGATCAAAGTGGTGGCCTACGCCCAGGTCAACGGACGACCGATCACGCGATCGCTCGCCGAGAGGGCGATTCGGGACCTGATCCGCCAGACCGCACCGGTCATCATGCTCTCGGATATCGAGTCGGTGGTGGCCATTTTCTTCGGGCTGACCCCGGCCGACCTGCACACGTCGCGCAAGTCGCGAACGATCGCGCTGGCCCGCGGCATCGCCATGTACTTCGCCCGTAAGCACACCGACATGAGCTACCCCGAGATCGGGCGATTCATGGGCAACAAGAATCACTCGACGGTGATTCTGGCCAATCGGCGCATCTCGAAGATGCTCCAGGCGAACGAGAACGTCCGCTGGATGACACCGGCGGGTCAGAAGGAACAGAACCTGGCCGAGCTGATCGACGAACTCGAGCAGCAGTGCTGTCCGCCAGTCACGGCACAGCCGTCGGCCCTGTTGTCGGCGTAGACAACGAAACTTATAGTGAATGCGCTCCCGGTCGTTTGCGATGGACGCGGCGGCCGGCGAAGCGAAACACGGGGCGGACGCCAAGGATCGGCGTCCGCTCCGATATTATCCACTTCCCCACCAACACCCGGGAAGTGTCGACCATGACGAATGACGGGCGATGCCTAGAGCACGTAACACCCAGGCCTGGCGCCCTGTGAGTTTTGGCGGTATGTTTTCAAGACTTCTAGCAAGGAGGCTTGATATGAAAGCATACTCGATGGATCTTCGGCGGCGGGCACTGCGT
>JADFRH010000016.1 GCA_022561415.1 Planctomycetota bacterium | reverse complement strand
CGTCGATGCGGCCGACCTTCTTCGCCCCGTCTATGACCGAACCGATCGCGTCGACGGCTACGTGAGCCTCGAAGTGAACCCCAAGCTCGCCGGTGATACCAGCGGCACCATCGCCGAGGCGAAGCGACTCCACGCCGCGCTGAATCGCCCGAATGTGCTGATCAAAGTCCCCGCGACCGAGGAGGGTATACCGGCCATCGAGGCGCTCATTGCCGAGGGTATCAGCATCAACATTACGCTGATCTTCTCGCTGAAGATGTATGAGAAGGTGATGCGGGCGTACCTCGACGGTCTGACCCGGCTCGCAGAAAACGGGGAAGACCTCAGCAAAGTCGCGTCCGTCGCGTCTTTCTTCGTCAGCCGCGTGGATTCGCTGATCGACAGCCGACTCGAAAATCGACCCACCTCCGGTGAGACCGACCACTTGCTCGGTCGCGCGGCGATCGCCAATGCAAAGCTCGCCTATGCACGATTCGAAGAGGTGTTCGCGGAGTCGGGTGCGTTCGGCAAGCTCGCGGAAAATGGCGCACGCGTTCAACGACCGCTGTGGGCCAGTACAAGCACGAAGAACCCGGCCTACCCGCCGACGATGTACGTTGATGGCTTGATGGCGCCGCGGACCGTCAACACACTTTCACCGGGCACGATCGATTCGATGACAGGGAACACGCTCCCGGCGTGTACGATTCGCGACGACCTCGCGGGCTGCCGCGCACTGTTCGACGAGCTGAAGTCGCAGGGCATCGACATCGACGAGGTCACCAGCACGCTGCTGAAAGACGGTGTGGCATTGTTCGCCCGGTCGTTCGATGAGTTGCTGGCCAATCTCGAGCAGAAACGCAAACAGGTTCGTGCGGCCGGGTAGCGCCGGGCAAGCCTGTTGAAAAACCTCTTCAGCATGTGGGACCGACTTTCCAGTCGGTCATTCTGCGGGCAAGAAGGGCTGATGACAGACTAGAAAGTCTGTCCCACAGAGTTCGTCGCAGCCAGGTGAGCCATCATGAATCCCGTGGACAAATCAACCACGCGATCTTGGCCGTGGGGCGTCAGAATCGTGCTCGCACTCCTGGGCGTCGCTTTGTTCGGTGCGGGAATTGTTTTCTTCCTCGGTGTCGCGGCCACCGCTCGATGGGATCGCTACGCCGCCACGCTCCGCGCGGGCGGCGATCCGCTGACATTCGATGAGCTTCAGGCAGCGCGCGCGGTGCTTCCCGATGAGAAGAATAGTGCACTGGTAATCGTTCGGCTTCATGACCGACTCGAAGAACTCTCCGAGGAGCCCGTCGGCGAGCACGTACTGGTCTTCTCGGGGCATGGCTACGAGTCCGACTTTTTCACCGGCATTCGGCGAGACAAGATTCAACCATCCCGCGACTTCCTGGAACCGTATCGCGACCTGCTGGCCGAGCTGTCGGTGCTGCGAGACATGCCGACGGGTCGTTTTGAGGTGATGTATGATCCACCCACCCAGAGCATCACATCGATTCTTCTGCCGGAGTTGTCCACGCTGCGCGCGGCCTCGAGGCTCGAACACCTGCATGGAATCCTCGAGCACTTGGATGGCAATCTTGCCGGGGCGCTTGACTCTGCGCGCATACAGTTCGCGTTTGGTGCGACGCTAAACGAGCACCCGACCATAATCGGTCGGCTTGTGCAGATGGCGGTCGACGCGCTCGGTGTTCGTGCGATGGAGAACCTACTTCGCGGCGGCGAACTCGACGATGTGACGCGATGGGCACTCCTAGGTGAACGGGCGCACTTCTCGGGCATCTGTGACGAATACGTCGAGTCGGCACAGTCACGCGACAGAGTCAATTCGATAATCTGGGGAGGCTATTCTAACATTCTACCGAACGCGCTGATTCGAGAGAATCAGATGCGCGGCGTTGAGATGCTCAGCTGGCTCGTGGATGCGAAAGACGACCCCGCGAAGCTGGTTGCGGCCGCTCAAAGAATTGACACCGAGGCTCCGAAGCTCACGGTGATGCACGGCCTTGGGAGAATGATCATGCCGAGCCTCTCGCGCGCGGTTACGTTGCATCTGCGAATCTCGGCGGAGTTCGATTGTACAATTACGGCCCTGGCGGCCGAGCGGTACCGACTGGCGACCGGGAAGATGCCCGAATCGCTCGACGCATTGGTGCCGACGTATCTCGACGAAGTACCCACCGACCCGTTCGACGGCGAGCCGATGCGATTCGCCAAGACGGACGAGGGGATTGTCATCTACTCGATCTGTGATGATCTCGTCGACGACGGTGGGATCGTAGCCAGGCAGAAGAACAAGCCCCGCGTCCGCGACGTCGGCTTCCGCCTCAATCGCCCGGAGCACCGTGGTCTGATCCTCATCGACGCGCCGCCGCTCGAAGACTGATCACTGACGACTGACAACTACCCGCTGTTTCTTCAACTCAGTCCGTCCAGCTTGAGGTCGTCGGCCGGGTCGTCGATGCGGACGTAGAAGTCGTTGATCTTCTGGCGGTGAAACTTTCGGTAGCCGCCCTTAAGCAGGTAGGGCTCGATGGCCGAGCCGGATGGGCGATCGTTCTCGATGACCAACACGCGCGGCTTGAAGCGGTCGAGCGCAAACCCATCAAGCACGTCCAGCTCGCACCCTTCTGTGTCGATCGAGACGAGGTCGATGCACCAGCCGCCGTTCTTTTGCCACGGGCCGACCTTCCCATCCTCGATCTTGCGTTGCTCCAGCAAGATGTCATCGAGCGTACGAAGCGGCACCTGGATCTCCACGAGGGTGGCTCCTTCGCGTTTGCATCGGGCGATGTGTTCCTCGTCGGCGTCGAGAAACGACAATACCGGGACGTTCTGCGTAACGGTGAACGTGGCCATGCCGTGGCTTCCGCTCTTGCTGCACGCCGCTTGGACCACGCGGCTGCGCGGTCTTGCGACCTTCGCGTGTTGACACAGCTCGCCGATCGGCTCGATCAGCAGGCCCGACCAACCCATCTGCTCCAGAAAATAGGTATTGGAAAGCGTAACCCCGTTGTACGCACCCACCTCGACGAAGAATCCCGTGGGACGGGCTTGAAACACGTTCCACAGCACGCGATCCTCGCCGAACTGGGCCTTGAGCAGATGGTCGATGGTGATGGTTGTCATAACGATGAATCGATTCGCGGTCCGGCTACGGATGCCCGACGGTCGTCACTGCCGACACATCCATCTGGCGCGTCTCGCCCAGGGCGATGCTCTCTCCATCGACTTTTTTCAGGATTCCGGAACCGCGCAGCAACTCGACCAGCGTGGTGATGCGGTGGCTGAACAGATGCTTTGAGAGCGTGCGACGCTGACCGGCCGCCGCGATCTCCCGGCGCTCCTTATCGTGCTCCAGGTAGTAGTTGATCTTCTCGAGAAGCTCCTGCTCGTCGCGGAAGACCTCGCACTCTTTACCAATCTCGAAGCAGTCGGGCAGCTCGGAAGTGAAGTAGGTGAGCATGAACCCACCGTAGGCCGTGATCTCGAAGTGCCGATTGTTGAGCCCCGTCTCGATGCAGCCCTTCATCAGGTTGAGGCAGATCGGCACACGCCGCATCCGATCGTGCAACACCTTCATGTCCCAGATGCGCGGCGTGTGGGGCAGATTGTATTCGGTGCCCCAGTGATCGCCGATCAGCTCGAAAAGGTCGCCGAGCTTCGCCTTGAGAAACTGAGCGAACCGGTCGCGCTGTTTGATGGCCAGATAGGCGTTGTAGACGAATTTCTGATTGAAATAATCCGCAGACTTCCGCGCCCGCACCGACCGGTCATCCGCAGCATCGGGCGGTTCGGCGAATCCGTAAAGGTCGTAGAAGATCTTGCTGAATGTCAGGTCCGGCATGTCGGCAGAGACGGCCGCTGCCGTCAGCGCGGCGTGAATCTGCGCCGGCGAGAAAGATTGCTGCGAGCTGAACCAGGAGGTGGCCGGATGGCCCATGAAGGCGACGCTCGCCCCGGGGCCGGGCTCGGGGAGCGGGTCGGTGTCGAAGTCATCGTTGGCGGCCGCCATCGGCATGGTGACGATGTTGGGGACACCGAGCTTGATGAGTTCCTCGGCGTGCCCCTTCTCCCAAACCCACTTGATCCAGCTATCGCTCTCGAGCAGGTGCCACCAATCCGCCCAATCGACCCGCCCCATGATGGACTTCACGGGGTCGATGAAGCACGCGACGTAGGGGATGTTCAGGTCAGCCGTCGTCAGCGCCATGTTCTCAGGGATTGTGGACGAAGGGACCAGGGTCAGCGCGCTGGTGTCAATATCGACCACGAGTTCGATTTCGTTCTCTTCGAGAAACGGGCGATAGATCGCGCCGTCATCGAGACGCTCCTTCAACGAACGGTTGATGTCGGTGCTGGGCAAGTCCGGCAGGAGATACGCATCGAAGCCGGCCTCGCGGACGGATCGATGGAGCTGCGCGGTCGTAGCGATTCGTAATGGTCGGTGGCTCATCGGTGCTCCTTAGGTCTTCACGTAGAGTGCGTCGCCCCAGTTGTGGGGCTGGTCGGACGGGTAGAGGGCGTGGCGCCGGTAACCGCGCTTCGTCATGAACGCATCGACCTCGCCGAACAACGGGCAGTTCCGGTAGATCGGCACGAACGACACCTCGACATGAACGAGCTTGGCCGACTCGAGCACCTTGGAGGCGCCTTCGAGTGCCTGAAGTTCGGCGCCTTGAACGTCGAGTTTGACGATGTCGACGCGCTTCGCATCGACCTGGTTGTCCGCGCACCACTGATCGAGCGTACACACGTCGATTCGCTCTTTGCCCAAGACGCGGGTCCACTGCTCGCACGGGTTGCCGCTTTGGAATTCGAGAAGCGAGTTCGCCTCGGGGCTGGCGGTGAGGTTGATCTCGGCCTGCCCGTTCCTGTTGCCGACCGCCTTCTTGACCGGAACGACACCCGTTTGCTCACACGTTTTCTTGAGCTCCTCGAAGACGGTGGAAACCGGCTCGAACGCATAGATCTCTGCGTTGGGGTAGTTCTGCCGGAACCTGCGGGCCATGTGCCCGACGTTCGCTCCGCAGTCAAGGACCACATCGGCCTCGGGCACGAGCGAGCGGAAGTCGTCCCACATATCGGTTTTCGCGAATTGGATCTCCCTAGGTTGCGACTGGGCGATCCGCAGCAAGGTGTCCAAACGGTGGCTGTAGAGATGTTCGGAAAGAGTGCGCCGTTGTCCGGCCAGAGCGATGGCCGCTCGCTCGACCGGGTGATTCATGTAGAAGTTGATCTTGTCGATCAGCTCCTTCTCGTTACGAAAGACCTCGCACTCCTTGCCCACCTCGAAGCATTCGGACAGCTCGCGCTGGGCGTAGCAGAGCATGAAGCCGCCGGCCGCCGTGATCTCGAAGTGTCGCATGTTCAGCCCCGTCTCGGCATTGCCGTTGACGAGGTTGATGTTGATCGCGACCTCGCGGAAATGATTCAGATAGCCTTCGGTCGTTTCGAAGCGCGGGGCGGTCTTGAGGCCGTAGGCCGTGTCCCAACCCCGGCCGACGAGGTTGAAGGAATCGCCCATGTGACGCTTGAGGAAGATCACGAAACGATCGCGATTCCGGATGCACAGACTCGCATTGTAGAACAGCTTGGCCTGGAAGTATTCCATCGTTTTGGTCGCGCGCTTGCCGAGATCGTCGGAGTCGTTGGGCGGCTCGCCCAGACCGTACAGCCCGTAGAACGAGTCGAAGAACGATGTGTCCGGAAGATCGCCGCGCACGGCGTGCCCAATAACGCCGGCCAAGAGCCGGTTCGCCGGGAGGCTGACGTTCGGCGAAAAGAACGACGTGTTCTGCCCGCCGACGAAGGAGACGATGTTGCACGCCTTGGTGGAATCAAGCGGACGCGTGTCATAGCGCCGGTTGATGGCGGCCATGGGCAGATGAACCACACTCGGAACACCAAACCGCTGCAGCTCGACCATCTGCGCCCGATCCCACACGGCCTTGATCCAGGTCCGGCTCTGCAGCGCCTGCCAGAGAATCCGCCAATCGAGCCCCTGAAACGTGGTCGAAATCGGATCGATGAAGTGCGAGCAGAGCGGGCGCGCAACCGCCTCGTGGACGAGTTGGAGCTGATCGGGCCGATCGGGCTTGACCACGAAGCCGAGCCCGACGCCGGCGTTGTCGATGAGGATGTCCGTCGATTGGCCCCGCAGGATGTCGACGGCGGACGAGCCGTTAGCGATTCTGGCGGCCAGGTCGGACGCGTGCGGATTACCGCTGGGATGGGTCGGAACGGGCAGCGGGCGCATATCGTGAGCGCGCGCCTCACCGGCCGCTTTCCACCATCCGTGCTCAAAGACGCCCAGCTTCATTGCTTGTCCATTGAGTGCGTGCGGTCCCGGCGACCGATGCAGCGGTCTAATCCCTCTGACCGTAGTACCCAATGAGCTATCGGTTCCGAGGCGGTCTTGAGTGAATCCGGAATCGACCGGTATCCGGATTGGTGTGCCCCCCCGGATGCGAAAACTCGGTCATTCACGTGCAAAACCGGATTGAGGTATTCCTTGCGACCTCCGGCGCCTGGCCGTAGCATCCCGCCGCGGAGATTCTACAAGCGAACGCCCGGCAAGCCGGGTTTACAAAGTTTCGGCTGGAGGTCGGGGTTGGGGGACATGTTGCGTGAATGGCGAATAGCGAATTCAGAAGAGCGAATTCAGAATCCTGAATTCGCTATTCTTGCTTCAACGCGACGGCTGATCGCCGCGAAATCGCTCCTACTTCTGTCTTTGCCGCTTCTCGCGCCTGGATGCGGGAATGATCTCGGCACGGAGGTCGCCGGCATATTGATCGAGGAATTCACCTTTGCCGTTCAGTTCGAGCTCACCGGGCAGCCCGTCTGCCAGGGACCGCCGTCCCGGTGTGGTCCGCCCGGCCTCTTCGCGCTGATCATCCCCGACTGTCCGCTCGGCGTCGTCTGTTTCGGCGAGGCCTGCAACACGCATGATCGCTGCTATGGGACGTGCGGCACGTCGAAGGTCGTATGCGACGACTTGTTCCTCGACACACTGCTGGACACCTGCTGGGAATCGACGCCAGACAAGCCGGCTTTGCCTGTTTCACTGGCCGAGGATGACGAGACGTTCGAGCGCTGCGTGTCGCTTGCGTACATCTACTGGCAGGCCGTCGCACGATTCGGGCAGATCGCCTTCGCCATCGCGCAAGATGTCAACTGCGCCTGCCTGGGCGTTACGCCGAATCCCGCACCAACTGCAAAGCAGTTTTCCACCGCGTCGCCCGAGTTTTACCCGTACGACGATCTGGACGACGACCTCATGCCCGATGAGTGGGAACGCGTAGTCGGGCTGGATCCCGACAACGCCGGCGACGCCGGAGAGGATCCCGACGCGGACGGGATTCTGAATCTCGAGGAGTTCATCCTGGGCAGCAACCCTTTCGCAGCCGACCCGTACTATGCTCGGCGCGACGGAACATGACGGACAGCCGCCTGTGCTACTTCCCGCCGTCTGGTGCTGAGCCACCGGTGACCGAGAGCGAAGCATCACCGGATGGTTTCTCCACCGCGGTCGGTTTGTCCTCTTCGAGATAGACCTCCTCAAGGCTCACGACGTCCACGTCGCGGCGCAGCAGGCAATAGACCACCGTGCTGCCGCAGAAGTAGAACGAGGCGAGAAACGACCAGAGCAAACCAATGACCAGGAGAACGTGAATCGCGATCAGCCCGGCCGAGATGTATTCGTACCAGGGTAGCTCGCCCCAGTTCGGTGCGATGTAGAGCGCGTCGGGACCGCCCATCGGCCAGATGCGTTCGAGCTTATTGGGCATGTCGCCTTCTTCGCCGCGTCCCCACCATCCGAAGGGGGCGGTTCCGAAACCCACGACGATGCGCGTGAAAGTCATCGCGAAAAAGGTGAAGAGATTTACCACCACCCAGCAGATTGCCGCGAACACGATGGAGATCACGGCATACAGAAGCGTTTTCCAGGGCTTGGTCAGCGTGTAGGCAAGGCTTCGGGAAAAGGCGTCAAAGGCGTCGGAACCCTCGACCGCAATCGCGGGCCAGAGCAGGCTTCCGCCGACGGCGAACCCGACCAGCAGAACCGAAACAACGAACCCACCGAGAATCGCCAGGCTGAAAGCCACCCCGCCGATCAGATCACCGAGAAACGGAATCGACAGAACCATTCCGCCGAGGAACATGACGACGCCCGTGACGGCGACGACGCCCAACGGAAAGCAAGGGGCAAGGAAGAAGCCGCCGAGCAGCCGGTCGCGCGCGAAGGCGGTGGCCTGGCGAAGCGTCGGACGCTCGTCCCTGGCGAACTGCACGGCGGCCATCCGGCAAAGAGCCCCGCCGGCAAGCGACCAGATAAGTAACCCGGCGGCACCGAACAGAACGGCGAAGAGCGGGTGGTATCGCACGAGCCACCAGACGCCGAGGGTCATGTTGGCGAGGTTGTCCAGCGGGCTTGTAACGGCGTGCGTGTCGACAAACGTACCCACCGTCGTGCGAGCCGCCACCGACATCGCCGGCACGGACGATCCCAGTAACCCCACAATGCACGCCCGTTGATGGGCGCCCCAAACCTCGAAGACACCGTGCTCACCGGGTAACTCAGCGAACGGCCTCCCGTGTTCGCGTGCTTCGACAAGCCGCGTGATTGCGTCTAACTCGACGCCGTGAGACGTCGCTGTCCAGAACGAGTCGAGAAGGGTTCCCCACACACACGTCAGAACGATCGCGGCCAGGGCAATGCCCAGCTTGGCCGGCTGGACGGCCAGCCCGAGCGTCCGAAGTATGTGCGGCAGCCCACTGGATTCGAGCCATCCGGCGCCATTTGTGTCGTTGTTGTCGCGCGCGTTGCTTGCCATGGTGTGCTCCTTGTCGACTCGGGACGGATCTTGTCAGGACGTTGGGAGCACTATAGACGTGCTGGGACGAGATTCCTATCTCGTCCCCACTCTTGGCAGTCCCGACGCGCCGGGACTGCTTTCCAGGGGCTCCACAGGCAAAGCCTGCTTGCAGGTGGTCCACGGGAAGGGATTCCGGTGAATGCGGGTGCGAGAATCCCGGCGCGCCGGGATCGCGCAAGCAGCGATCGCACCAGCCGTCAGGCCGGGTCTTGGGCCGTGTCGCCCCGACCGCTTGCGGCCCGCGTTAGCTCGGCCAGGAAGCCCGATACCGATTCGACCATCTCGGTCGGCGTCGCCCCACCGCGTTTCGCGTCGGCCAGACGACGAACGATCGCGCTGCCCACGATAGCGCCGTCGGCGAAGCCGCAGACCGCCCGAACTTGGGCGGCCGAACTCACACCGAACCCGACGCAGACCGGCAGGCGGCTGATCCGCCGCAGCTCGTCCACCGCGTCCTTCACGGAATCGGAGCCCTCGGAGCGTTCGCCGGTCGTTCCCGACACCGCGATCTGGTAGATGAATCCCGAAGAGGTCTGGGCGATCCGTGCTCGCCGCTGCGGCGAGGTCGTGGGCGCCACCAGCCCGATGAAGCACAACCCGGCGTCCTGCGCGGCCTTTGATACGCCGGTCGCCTCCTCCAGGGGTACGTCGGGGATAATGACCCCGTCAAAGCCGGCGGCGGCCGCGCGTGCGAAGAATGCATCTGTCCCGACGCGATGCACGATCGAATAGGACAGCATCGCGATCAACCCGCATTCGACAGCCGATCGAACCCGCGCAACCAGCTCGAACGTATCCGAGAGCCGGTAGCCACGCTGCAGGACGTCGTGAAATGATTCCTGAATCACCGGCCCGTCCGCGATCGAATCCGAATAGGGAACGCCGATTTCGACCGCGGCGACGCCGAGCTCGTCGGCTCGGCGAATCAACGCTTCGGTCACTTCGGGAACGGGAAAACCGGATGTGAAATAGGGCAGCAGCGCACCGCGCCCATCCGCCGCGACCTGGGCGAAGCGATCCTGGATTCGCGTGTTCGGCACATCTACCTCCGAGGGGCGCGGCGCCGAAAGAAAACGAACAACCACGCCCTCCGTCAAACTTGGCCACTTCCTGATAAAGTGAGAATCCACGATCGAACCCGTCGCGTCAATGGCAGGAGGCGGAAAAGGCGCGTAAGTGCCACCGGCGCCGAACCTTACGAGATCCCGGCATGGACCGCGCGGATTCGACGCAACGTCCGGAAACCTTTGACGGTTGCGTTCCCCTGAGGCGGCCTGGGTTGCTATAATGATCGTATCGTCTGAGTACGGCGGCTTTCGTGTTCGACAGCGAGCCGTAATTTGGCTGAACCGTTGAGAGGACCCTGGGACGGCCTGGTTTATTAGCGTCATACGACGTACCGACCCCAAACGAGGTTGGCGGTCTCGGCGCTAGCCGGTCACCCACTTTTGAATCGGGGTTCCGTCGATTGGCTCTCACCGGCACCATGGCAGTCGCCAGACTCGGGCGTATCTGACGGGCTTGCGCCACGTGCGCAGGCCCGTTTCTTTCATGGGCCATCCCGCCGCCGAAGGCGCGCAATCGCCAAGCGATTCTGAAGGGATCAGACCGACCGCGCTGGTTCCCGGTTTGTCTTACTTTCCCCGCACCCATTGCCTGCAGGTCGAATCGCACGGATCCATTGCGCTCGGCGGGTATGGATAGGGCAGGCCCTGAAACGCACGGATCACTCGCAGCACGTCGGGGATGCCGACCACAAGGTCCACGCAGGCTGGTTCGATGTCGGTGCGGGCTACTATCTCCAGACGGATAAACCCCCGAATATCCGCGAGCACGTCGATGATGTCCACGTTCCCGTCAGGTGGATCACAAGGCCGGGTGGGGCAGCCGCCAGTGATATCGCCCCTGCGACTCGTCGTGACCGTAAGCGGCGGTGAGTAATGAGCTTCGTTGTTGACGTCGCACGTGCCGTCGATGACCTGAATCTCATACGCCGCACCGGGCACGATCCACTCGTGTACGAGGTGGAGTACGGCCGGAACACATTCGGCGTCGGTCGAACATGCCCCGCCGGGATGCAGATTGCTGAAGCAGTTGCCGGACTGAATTCTACAACTGCCGACCAGGTCCCCCCAACTCGTGAAGACCGGCGTACATCCCAGCGAGGCTGCATTGAACCTGGTCGCGGGGAAGGGTCCGTTCGAGAACTCGATCCCATGTATCGGGCCCTGCGCCCACAGTGTCATGCCGTTGCCGCTGTCGAACGGCGGCGGCAGATCGATGAATCGAACACGAACCGCCTGAGTTCGACCGGAGTCGCCCGCTACGATAGAGAGGTATCGGTTCTTCGCACCGAGCGTGTCGGGGATCGCCGCGGACGCGACAATGCATTCTTGATCCGTACCGATGGCAGTGCGAGATGAATCCAATCGTCGCACGTCGCCCGCCGGCGGCGAATCGCCCGCACGCTGTCCATTCGTCTGCGCGCTCAGCGTCGTGGCGTGTGCGAGGAGAAGAGTCGTCCAGTAACGTAAGCCGTGTGTTGACATGACATATCTCTCCGTTGTCAGCCATTCCCCTCAGAGCCGTTTTCGGTACGTTTTCATACGGTCGACCTCGATTCGCGATGATGCACTGCTATGGCTCGAATACCGGCCCCAGTGTCGCCGAACAGGCCGTAGGGCAGGTCTCACTGCACTCAAACAGCCCGCCCGCCTGGCCACACTAGCTCTGGGTAAGGTTGAGACAGATCGGAAACCCGGGGCGTCTCTCGATGCAGCACGCAGCCTCCACCTCGATCACGTGCGAGAAGATATCCGGGTCGCCGTTTTGCGTCGAGAGGTACGACGGGTAGACGCGGCAATCGCCGCGGGCAAGCCCCAAATAATCGCCTAGAAACTGTACGCTCCTGTTGAGCCCGTCGTCGAAGCTGTCGAACGAGTTCGGCGTCAGACGGAACTCCTGCCAAGTGTCGCCTCCATCGTCGCTGAACGCGTAGTACGCATCCAGCATGCCATGCTCCACGTTGTCGTCCTGGACCGTGTTCGACGAATCGAGAAACACCAGGTGCAAGTTGCCACGCTGATCGACCTCCAACCAGGGAAAGAACTGGTCGCCCGGCGGGTCCGGATCGCCGTTGATAATCACGGGCGTCGTCCAGTTGGCTCCCTGATCGAACGATTTCGTCAGATATAGATCGATATTGACGTTACCGTTGACGACGTTCGTCTTGTCGAAATAGACGAAGTATAGAATGCCGGTGGCTTTGTCGACTGCGAATCCGTGAGTGATAAAGGCGCGGAACCGACCGGGAAAGCGGCTTCCGGTCGGGTCTGACCATGTGTCGTTGCGCAGCACAATCAAGATGGGCGTCCCGAAACTGCTGCCGCCGTCGAAGCTGCGAAACAGAAAATGCCTTAGCGGAACTGGGCCGCCCTCGCGGTACACCACGTAGACTTCACCGCCCGGACCCACGCGCGGCAGATGGTGATCACCGGAAAACTGCCAGAACGTCGTGAGCGTCCACTCGTTTCCCATGTCGGTCGAAACCAAGAACCCCTGAACAAAAGCGATATACACATTTGTAGCGTTCGGGTTCCCCGGCGGCGGACCCGCCGCCATCCAGCCTTTGTCTATCAACTCCCTCGGGCCTGTCCAGGCGGTGATCGCAGGACCGAAGGTGCTCTGGCCGGGATCCTTTCGTGCCACGAAAATCGCCCCGTCTTGGGCGAGGCGAGACATGCCGCCCGCCCACAGCGTGCCGGTGCGGTCGTCATAGGCCGTCATCGGATCGAACTCTAAGTTGCCCTGCCACATGACTTCGGGACGCAGGATGGAATCCGACCAAGTGGCGCCACCGTCCAGGCTGACACCGACACCGATGTGAATCACCTCATCTTCTGGCTGGGGATTCGGTGGGCTGTCGCGCCAGTCCATCCATGCGGCTACGATCTCGTTTCCGTTGAAGTTCGAGGACGCGATCGAGGTTTCGTTCGACGCGAACGTTCCACCGCCGACATCAATGCGAACCTGTGGACCCACCACGACCTGAGAAAAACAAGGCGTTGAAACGCAGAGCGCGACAAAAAAAGCGCGCTCGTTACGGGAAAGCAGGCGGCACTGCGTGTCCCCCCGAGGGATTCGCGAAATCGGATCATGACGTGTTCTCCATCGAGCCTGTCGACGATCGCAACCGATTTCCCGTTACTACCCGATTTGCAGGCCCGAGTCAAGGGGTAACGCTAATTCGATGCACGCAGATACCCGTGACAATCTTGGCGGGGCGACGAATCACGTACGGGAATCGTCGCTACTGATGGAAAACACGCTCGTAGCATGTGGTGCTCGTCCGCTCCCTGACGGTCGCGGCTCGGATCAGGTGCATCCGTGCCGCGTTGGTCGATTCCCCACCCCTGCTGCGCAGGGATGGGGCACCCGTCGTCGGATAGCCACCACGCGTGCTTGCTGGAAGATGCACTCCGTCGCCGAATGGGTATACTGCCGCTCATGGAGCACCAACTCGTACTCTTTGAGGACGAAGGATTCGTCGATCTTCTGCCGCTCACGTTTTGGCGCTCGGTGTTCGAGCTGCAGGTGGGCCGGAAGATCCTCATGGACCGCACGTCACAGCGATTGGGTCTGCCGCTTGCCGGCGTGTGGACGCGCGAATGGCTAGCCCGTGTGGCCGCCCATCGCTGCGGCGCTCCGGCAAACCAGAGCGTCAAGCCCGGCACCGTGCTGGTTAACGGAAGATGGCTGTTCGACGAATCCGTGCGGTTTCCCGAAACGCCGGCGGTCGGAATCGCCGACGACACGATCGTCTGGATCGTGTGCGACAAGAAGCTCGCATCCAATCTGACACCGGGCGATCTGCTTGACCCCGACAGGCGAAAGGCGGCGCTTACAGGACTCCCCGAGCACAAAGCGACGGGACGAGTCATTCGCTACGCGTGGGACGTGATCGGTGATCTGCCCAACCTGCTAGAGCAGGACTGGAAAGAGAGCGACGCCTGGATCGAGGCGGAGCTCGATCCGAATCAGAGGATCCATCAACGGGAGCGGATCCACATCGGCGAACGTTCGAAGATTAATCCGACGGCCGTGCTCGATGCTTCGGCGGGTCCGATCTTTATCAGCTTCGAGGTCGAGATCGGCGCCTACGCGGTGATCGAGGGGCCTGCATACATCGGCGCCCAGTCCCGCGTTCAGCCTCATTCGTGGCTGCACGGTGCCAACGTGATCGGCCCGGTCTGCAGGGTAGGCGGCGAGATCACCGGGTGCGTCTTCCACAGCTACTCGAACAAGGCGCATGCCGGATTCCTCGGCCATTCCTACGTCGGAAGCTGGGTCAATCTCGGCGCGGGCTCGACGAACTCGAATCTGAAAAACACCTATGGAAAGGTGCGCGTGCCGATCAACGGCGTCGAGGTGGACACGGGACAGCAGTTTTTCGGGGCGATCATCGCCGATCACGCCAAGATCGGCATCAACGCCGCTATCTCCACGGGCTCGGCGATCGGACTGGCCGCGGGAATCGCGCGTACGCGCATCCTACCGAAGTACATCCCCTCATTCAGTTGGGTCACGGACAACGCCGTCGCGCCGGGTGACGTGAATCGGCTGCTCGATGTGGCGTCGGCGGTCATG
Source organism: Planctomycetota bacterium (assembly GCA_022561415.1). Next base: position 1,059 of record JADFRH010000016.1, on the reverse strand, counting down.
GCGCGGCGGAACATCGACATGACCGACGACGAGGTCGAGCTGTTTCTGGATCTGGGCGAGCGCGTGCGTACGTTCGAGAAGGCACCGCGTAAGAACGGCGTCGTCGAGCCCGATTAGGCGACGCCGCCGCCCGGCCGTCACGTAGTTCCGACCCGCTCGCCGGGATGCACGGCGCAGATGTCACTGGCCGGTGCCGGGTGGCCGCTTGGCACGGGATTCACGCTCTTGACCACCGATTCATATCGCTGACGGAATTCATGGGGCGTCATCTTCGCTTCGGACGCCAGGGCAGCCAGCATCGTCGCCGACTCGAAGTCGTGCTTCTCCAGGCGAATCATGTAGGCGCGAGCCACCTCGTACGTATAGCTCGCCAGATCCACCTTCCGAATGCGCGTGCGGTTTGTTTCGGGGTCGACCATCTCTTCAAACGACATGGGCACGAGGTTCCCCGCCTGCAAAGTGACCATCACACCGGAAGGCAGACCGCGGGTGGTGTCGAGCAACAGGCGCACGCCGCCGTGTCCCAGGTCGCGCGTGTAGCCCATGTCCGACGTGGTCGGGCGAGCGCAGCGCAGCTCGTACCCCAGCGTGTGGGCGACCAGCGTCACCTTGCCCGGGCACATGCCCAGCGCCCGCACCAGGTGCCAGACCCGCTCTCCAGGCCGATGCCTCATCAAGGTCAGCGCTCCCGACACCGCGGCTCGTTCGTCGTCGAGGAGAATGGGGTCCTCGGCGCCGCCCCCCGGGAAGCGCGACTCGTCCATCCCCAGCACGAACAGGTGCGAACGCCCGCTGTAACCGGCTCGCTCCAGGGGCGTGAGATAGAGCTTCCCCGGCCGCGCCACCGAGGCGTCGGCGGTATGGCGCTCGGCCAGCTCCAGGATGCGCCGCACCAGGTGGTGCAAGCTCCCCTCCAGCTGAGCCCCGTCAGCCAGCTCCCGCATGCGGTCGACCAGCGACTTCAGGCAGCGCCGCTCGCGCTCCCCGCGGGCCAGGGCGAAAGTGGTCAGGAATTGCGCGCACCCCGCCGTCACTTGTCGGAGCGTGGCGCGGGGGCCC
>JADFRH010000221.1 GCA_022561415.1 Planctomycetota bacterium | reverse complement strand
CGCCGCCCAAAGGTTTCCTCGCGCCCTGCCATCGCCGCATCCGGGGGTCGTGCTCACACTTTCGCTCGCGTCTCAGAGCGACTCTTCCCCACGTCACGTGCACGCTCGGCGAGACAGTGCGCCAATGCAGTGTGGGCCGCCTCGACGTACCCGTAGATCGCGGACGACACGTAGAAACTCAGGTTGCCCATCTGGCGCAGGGGGTTGTCGGGACGAAAACCGGTGAGCGTCATGAGTGAGCAGCCCCGCTCCACCGCGGCTCGGGCCGCGCGCACAATGTTCTCCGATTGACCTGAACTGCTGATCGCCACCAGCAGATCGCCCGGCTCGGCCCATATCTTGACCTGCCATTCGTACGCCTGCTCGTAGCCGAGGTCGTTGGAAAGAGCGGTCAGCAGCGGCTGCTCGGTGAACACCAGAGCGCGCACACCCGCTGTTTTGCACAGATCGCTCTGCAGGTGGCTTGCGATCGCCGCGCTGCCGCCGCAGGGCGACGTGCTGATCGTATCACTCACCGGTGACGCGGTGGACCTCGATACCGGGCGGCAGCCCTACATCCCGCAGCAGCTTCGCGCCGAAAACCTCGCAGCGCTAATGTTCGTGGATCACGTCTACATCGATCCGTCACCGACGGCCGAGGCTATCCTCGGCAAGGTCAAGCCGGACATCTTCGTCATCGGCCGGGAGCATGAGCGATCCACCGCACCGGCCTTTCGGGCGGAGCGCGCCGTCGTCGAGCGATACGGTGGGCGGATCATCTTTTCCAGCGGCGAGCTCGTGTTTAGCTCTGCGGAGCTGATTGAACGGATGCCCCGCGACGACCGCGCCCGGTCACACCGCCTCAACCTCCTGACCCAGCGGCACGAGATCACGGCGCGGGGACTCGACGACGTGATGCAACGATTCCGCAACATGCATGTGCTTGTGGTCGGCGACGTCGTGATCGACCAATACGTCTTCTGCGATACCCTCGGCGTGGCCAGCGAATCGCCCATGATGACGCTCGCCGAGCGCGACCGGCGCAGCTACGTCGGCGGGGCGGCCATCGTCGCCCGCCATCTCGCCGGGCTCGGCGCGCACGCGTTTCTGTTGACCGCGGGCGGGAGCGACGAACGCTCTCGCATGGTGAAAGACGTACTCTCCGCTGAAGACGTCGAGCTTCACATGATCGAATCCCGCCCGAGCATGGTCGAAAAAACGCGCTTCGTCGCCGACGAAACCAAGCTCTTCAAGGTCGACCATGGGCAGCGCCTGCCGTTGGATTCCGTGGCCGAGCGCCGCGCGGCGCAGCTTCTGGAACAGCAGGCCAAGGTCGCCGACGCCGTGATTTTCTGCGATTTCGGATACGGCATGGTGACCGGCGGCTTGCTCGCCAGGATTCTCCCCACCCTCCGGCAAAACGTGTCGACGCTAACGGCCGACGTGAGCGGCGGACAAGCCAAGATGCTCAGCTTCGAGCACGTCGATCTGCTTTGCCCGACCGAACGCGAGCTGCGGGCGACGCTCAACGACTATGAATCGGGCCTCTCGGCCGTCGCGTGGGAGGTCATGCACCGAACGCAGGCAAGACATCTCTTCGTCACGCTCGAAAAACGCGGCATGATCGTGTTCGAACGGCGAAGCCAGGACCGGGCGTCGCCCGAGTGGTCCGGTCGATTGATCAGTGAACAGCTCCCGTCGTTCTCGAGCTATGCGGTGGATCGCCTCGGGTGTGGTGACGCGCTGCTGGCCACCGCAACGTTGGCACTCGCCGCAGGGAGCAGTCTCATCGAGGCCGCCTATCTCGGCAACGCGGCCGCCGCCATCGAGATCGCGATGTTAGGCAACCTCCCCATCGACGCCGACCGACTGAAAGAATGGCTCGGCACCCGCCATGAGCTGTCGCGAACAACAAGCCAAGAGTCGATGGCCCTAACCACGAGTTAGGTACGGTGTCGGGGTGCCCCATTCTTGCGCAGCAAGGGTGGGGGGCGGACGATCCAAGGAATCGACGACGCCCCCAACCTGACCATAGCGATCACCAAATCATCATCGCCTTCGTCCCCCACGCTTCGCCAGGAGCGAAGGATGGGGCACCCGCGCTTGCTTTAGGGCAACCACCTGCCGGCCAGGATGCCGGCTATGGAAAAGTCTTCGTCGATTTCGTCCCAGCGAAGGGCGGCGCCGCGCGCCTCGATTCGAACGCGCGAAAGCTGATCTTGGTCGGCATCCTTGAGGCGCCGGTATCGATCGACCGGGAAGCCGATCTCTCGCCCATTGTCGAGTTCGACCCAGACCTTACGGTCCGACACCCACGCGCGAATCGCCTTGGCCGTCGAGGTGGCCGCTTGTGTATTACCCGAAGTACTCATGCCATTTCTCAACGAATTCCTCCGCGTGCTCACGAACGATCCGTTCCAGTTCGCCGAGTTCCGGACTACTCATACCAACATTATACACAAGCTCCACCGGCAACAGCCGGAACTTACACGTATCTTCCGCACGGCGGATATGTACGTGCGGAGGCTCGTGTCCCTCGTTGCTGTCGAAATGAAAGCGAAAACCCTTTGTGCCTGCAAACCGTAGGAATTGCAGCCACTCATAACGACCGGTAACACCCCTCGTAGCGGGGCCGTATCTACCATCGAGGATTGGTCATCGTGAACGTAGGCCATTGACGTGCCCTAACCGACTTCACTCAGAACTCTTCGGCTTGTGTACGGCAAAGTCAACCACCTGAAAATCGACACGATCGGCTATCAACTGTTCGTATTCTTTGGGATCGGCTTGCGACTCTCCAAGCATTCGATCTAGTCGGAAGCCGACTTTCTGTCCCGGCTCCAAGACCTTGATCTCATGGAGCCATTTGTTAATTACGTCCACCAGCTTCCCGTCGGAATTATAAAAGGAAGCGGCAATCTTCACCTGCCGGAGCGGCTCTTGTGTGGCATTACTCACATTCGCGACCCAGCTCTCCCGTCCATTGAACTGACTCGCGGTCTTTCCAATGTCGGAAATGGTTACAGAACTTACGAGCTGTCTGAATTGCTCTACAGGGTCGACGGTATCACTGGAACCACCAAACGGCTGACTCAACGCGGCACGGAAACCGTCTGTGATCTGGGAAATAATGCCGGATGCGAGGCGGCGAAATTCCCCATGACGTTCCGCGTCAGACAATTCTTCTATCACGTCCCGAATTCCGCCCGCCACGCCCCCGACGTTCTGTCTGGCAGCCCGCGCGGTCGCCCAGGACGAAACAAATGGCCAGGCCATAAGACCAACGATCAAGACGACAATGGG
>JADFRH010000220.1:541-3435 GCA_022561415.1 Planctomycetota bacterium | reverse complement strand
TCCGGAGCGCCGACAGAATCGCGTCCTGGTGGGGCGTGGGTCCAAGGTGCCACCCGACAATGCAACGGCTACGCAAGTCCTGAATCGCGGTCAGCCACGGCCTGATCCGACGATCCTTGTACGTCACCCAGAAGTCGCAGAGCGTGTGATCGCAGACGAACATCTCGCCCGGTTCGAGCTTGCTGTAGTCGATCTCGATGTGGGGTAGGTACCGATGAGCCCATGCTTCCTGCCCCTCGCGCATCAGGTAGGTCAACGATAGATCGTCGTGCGTCCTGAGCCACGACGTCGTAGCCGTGTAACTGCTCGGCCACGCCCACCGCTTGCGTCGCGCCTCGCGGAGCGTCATTTCGTGACACGTCTGCACGGCGAGCTTGTTGAGGCAGTGGTACAGGTCGTAGAACCACTCGACGGCCTCGCGCGATCGATTGGTCTCGATGCCGGTCGGCGCCGCATAGCGATCGACCAGACCCTCTACCCCCGCGCGATTGAATTCCCGCCACCAACGCGCCAGCGATCGCACGCTGATCCTGAACGATGCATCCTCAGCGCGTTTCGCCTCTGCGACGATTCGCTCGGCCGCATCGATCTCGGTCTCTGACGACTCACGGCACAGCTTACGCCAGCGATCGAGGTAGACCCTGCGGCGCAGCGCTCGATCGACCAGGTGTTGGGGGTACTTCGCGATCATCGCCTCGCGATCCTTTGTCACCTGGTCAGCGATAGGCGACAGCCGTTTGGCCAACGATCGGTGAACATACCAGACGGCCTTGCCCCTGCCGCCTCGCGGCGAGGCTTTTTGGGCCAGCGGCCGGCGGCCGTCATCCTGCGCTTCCGACCACGCACGCTTCGCACGCCAGCGCCAGGTGCGAACCGATTGACCGGTCAGCCGCGCGACCTGTTGGACGGTCAACCATTCGCCTGGGTCGGGGAAAGTCTCGAGGCTTCTCCAGTCGGTCATCGCGTTGCCGTCCGCGTGTGACGCCCACCCGCGATGCGGCGGACAACGCCTCGAAGCCAACGCACGCACGGTCCGCGCACCGTCCCGTCACCTGCTGCGCCTGAGTCGCCGCGATCGCCCGGCCAGCGGCGGCCATGCGACTTCCACGCGCTATACCGACTAAGCAGAAAGTAGCTCGCCATCCAACAGAAATGGCACACCAACCGACCCCACACCTCGTCGGTGACGCCGGGATGGCTGCCCTTGCGGCTGGCGATGGCGTACACCTGCTTGAACAGGTCCATCTCGTCGCCGTCCGCGAATCCGACCGTGACGAGATACTTGCGGCATTCGTGATACCCCGAGCGCGACTCCCCGTTGGGCGGCAGGCCGGATAGCTGGTCATGGCGTCGCGCCGACTCGAACTCCGCGATGCCGACGATCAGGGCCTCGATAAACGATCGCGCCTCGTTGACGGCCGCATGCCAAAACCCCTCCCGCATCGTCGCATCGGCCTGCTCCAGGTGATAGTGCAGCGTCCGCACGTCGAGTTCGCCGTGACGCGCAAGACTCTCTCGCAGCAGAGCCAGTTGTTCCTGCAGAGGCAGGCCGACGGCCGCCGCGCCGTTACCGAAGGACGCCGGCGAATCAACCGGCCCAACCGCGCCGATCGAACCCAGGCCACTGCCGTCGCCCGGCGTCATCGTTTGGATGAGCCCTTCTTGGCGGTGCGCCGTTTGGGCGCGGGGCTCTTGGCTCGACTTTTCTTTTTGACGGCCAACAAGCGTTTCTTGGCGGCGTGCTGACGGTGCGCCTTCTTCGCGCGTTTCAACACGGACGGGTCGAGCAACAGGTACAAGCACTGGATAATGACGCTGAGCACGGTGTTGCGGTCAAGCTCAAGGAGCGAACGCTGTAGCGCCCTGGGCGTCTCGCCATAGCTTAGCGTCTCTTCGCCGATGGTGTGTTGGACGACTACGAGGGTACTGACGAATCGTCGGTCGATTTCCGGCAAAGCGTTCCACGCATCTGTAAATCTTTTCAAGCGCACGCTCTTCCGCTTGGGCATGACACGTTCTCCTTTCGTATCCGAGTCGTCCCAGCTATTGCCGTCCCCCGCGCGCAGGGATCGCGCGTTGGGCTACTCGCGATTATTCACTTGCTGGCTGCGGCGCAGCGGGCGGGCTGAGAGCCGATGGCTGAAGGCTGATTGCTAATAGCTGATAGCCTACAAGACACGGGCGCCACCCGATGCGCTAGAGACCGCGAGCAACCATCAAGCTAACTCCACGATCCCGCGCACCGGGCAGCGCCCGCGATGGTAAGCGCGGACCCTGACCCGGGCGAGGCGTCTTGGCGGAGTTAGCAGGCCCAGGAACGAAGTACGTTACGTCCAACCTCGATCTTGGGTTGATGGTTGCTTGCCAAGACTTTGATCTCGACGACCGAACACGGGCCGTCGAATATCGCATATTTGCGCTAAGTATACCGCATACTTGCGATATTGTCAAGAGCTTTTCTTATTCATACTGTCAAGCACGGTGGTTTTTGCTACGGGTGTAGCATGAACGCGCACGAACTGGGTTTGTGGAGCAGTGTTTCCGGGATGAAGGCTGACTGGTGGCGTCGCTACGAGAAGAAGATGAAAAAGGGCTCTTTCCGCGTCCTTATGAAGGATGTGGCCGAAGCGGGCGGCGTTTCCTATTCTCAGCTTAATCGTTGGGTTAACGGGGACGGCGAGCCCAGCATTTCACAGGCAATCGGCATGGTCGTCCTTGTTGGTGCCAGCCTGGACGATATTTTTATTCCAAACGTACGGGCGAAGAATGTTGCCCGGGCGCGAATCCAAGAGCAACGCCAAAAAAGACGTGCCGCTCGAAAACGGCGTTGAACAACATCGGCAGCCGCGACGACTACAACGCCACGCTGGCCACGATCGAAAAAATCTGTCGCG
>JADFRH010000220.1:0-531 GCA_022561415.1 Planctomycetota bacterium | reverse complement strand
AGAAACGAGCAAAGAAGCAGGGCTAACCACGCTGTGGCGCAATTCTTAAGAAGCGCATGAACATGACGCCGGTTTGCAGTTCCCAGATCGATTGACTTCCGTGTCAGCTACCTGCCGAAGATCGGAAAAACGCGCTTGCACGTTTCCAAAGCATCTTTAGGTCTATGGTCAGCCCACCGATACCGGGCTTGAGCTCGACTGCATCGGCTATCCCCGCCTTGGATTGTCCCGATCGTTCGGATATTAGATTCTCAACGGCCTCTTGAAAGTCAGCTACGGCACCGTCAGGATCGGTCGGCAAGCGCTTCAAGATCTTCGAAAACTCTGATTTGCTGAATCCAAGCGACACAGCAGATCGATCCAACTCCGAGTCAAGATTGCCCCCGATTTCGGGAGCGGTGGACACGAGAAAAAAATGAAAGGTCAACAGAAAGAGTTCTGAGCTGAACTCGTCGCAGCTCTTACCAATCGCTATTGCCAACCTAGATTTCATGGCGGCGACCATCTTGGCTCCCTCATCACGCGAGACGC
>JADFRH010000219.1 GCA_022561415.1 Planctomycetota bacterium | reverse complement strand
GAGGGCCAAGCGCCCGCGCATTCGGCGAAGCTCGCGACGCTCGGCGATGATCCTCATCACCAGCGCGGTCGAGGAGAGTGCCAGCGCCATGGAAACTGCAAGCGCTGCCGGTGGCGCCAACCCGAACCAGATCGCGATAGGCCACCCAACGGCAATGGAAAGCAAGCACGATCCGATGCCCGCCGCGATCATGCGCGCCAGACGGTGCTTGAGGACGGAAAGGTGAAGCTCGAGTCCGATCCCGAACAGGAGAAGGATGATCGCGAGATGCGAGATGGCGCCCAGGCCTTCAGGCGATGGGACCAACCTGAGGGCGCGGGGGCCGACCAGAGCCCCCGCGATCAGATAAGCCGGGATCGCGGCCAGCCGCATTCGCTGCATGACCACCGCAACGACGGCCGCACTCACCAAAATCACGACCAGATCCGTGATGATGGCCCAGTCGGTATCCGGGGCGGCAGCCAATATGCTGGGAATCATGCGTTGATTCAACCTTTAGTCAGCCAAGCAGCTTCCGGCGGGCTGCGTCCGCGATGGCAACCACCGCGGGGTGCTTGGCCTTCTTTTCAACCGAGATCGCGTAGAACCGTTCCCGCGCGGACTCCATCTACTGATCCAAACGCTCAGCAGCAACCCGTGCAGCCGCGCGGAGCGCACCGGCCGCGAAGGCGTCGCGCGAGTGGGCCCTGTGGCGCAGCGTGATCGTCTCACCCGGGCCGCTGAAGTGAATCTCGTGCTCACCGACGACCTCACCCATGCGCACCGCGTGGATGCCTATCTGCCGCGATGGGCGCTCACCTGTCTTTCCCTCACGCCCGAAAATGACGTCGTCGCGCGTTCGACCCGTTGCACGGGCGATCTCGTCGGCCAGGGACAGCGCCGTGCCGCTGGGCGCGTCGATCTTGTTCTTGTGATGCGTCTCGACAATCTCGACGTCGTACGCCTCGCCGAGCTCAACCGCCAGCTTCCCGACGAGCCCCATCAGCGCCTGAATCCCAACACTAAAATTGCTCGCCCGGACAATAGGTATCTGCTTCTCCGCCTCGCGGATCTCCGCAAGCTGCTCGGACGTGTGGCCGGTCGCGCCGATGACCATCGCGATGCTCCGCTGCTTGCATACTGCGAGCCAGGCCATCGTCCCCACCGGCAGGCTGAAATCAATGAGCACGTCGCACGCGGCATTAAGCCGGTCGGAAACGACTACATCGCACCCGTCCGCGCGAATCGGTTTGCCGATCTCCGAGCAACCCGCAACGGTCAACGCGGCCACCACCTCAAAGCGATCGTCCCTACCGGCAAGCTCGACCACCCGGCTCCCCGTTCGCCCAACGGCACCCGCCACGGCCAATCGAATCATGTTCGCTTCTCCAACAGGTCGGCGATGGCCTCGATGTCGGCTGGAACACTCACCGGAGGGTTCGCGAAGCGCCCCACCGAACCGTGCTCCTCCGCACCGGCGTGATACGCGATTGTGGCCGTCGCGTCCTTCAACCCGTGCCCCGTCAAAATGCACACCACGCGGTCCGATCGCTCGATCACCTGTTCGTCCATAAGCAGCCTCAGACCCGCGAGGGTCGCCCCGCTGGCCGGCTCGCACCCGTAACCAAACCGACCCACCAGCGCCTTGCCGTCAAGAATCGCCTCATCGGATACCTGCCGCACCACGCCGTTCATCGCTTCGAGGCTGCGCAACGCTTTGACGAGATTCACCGGTCGCCCGATCTCGATCGCACTGGCCACGGTCTTGGCAGAGCGCCCGCTCGCCGTCGACTCGGCGTAATAGGCGTCGATGGCGACTCGATCGACGGTGCCGTCATTGAACCGAATCTTGCGATCGTTGTACAACTCGCACAGCGTGTTCGCACCGGCCGCGTTGATGACGGCCAGTCGTGGCAACCGATCGATTAAACCCAGCTCGCGCAGTTCGACGAATGCCTTACCGAACGCACCGGTGTTTCCCAGGTTGCCGCCGGGCACGACGATCCAATCAGGAACTTCCCAGCCGAGCCCCTCCAGCACGCGAACCATGATCGTCTTTTGCCCTTCCAGGCGGAAGGGGTTTACGGAATTCACCAGGTAGAGCCCGAGTCGCTCCGTCGCCTCCTGCACGAGCGTCATGCAGGCGTCGAAATCGCCCTCCACCTGGATCGTCCGCGCGCCGTAGTCCAGCGCCTGGGCGAGCTTGCCCGCCGCGATCTTGCCGCTGCCCACGAAGACGATCGCCTCGATCGGATCGCCGTCGCGCGTCCGGGTGACTCCGGCAAACAGAGCCAGCGACGCGCTGGTGTTGCCGGTCGACGCACAGGCGACGCGCGTGCGATTCAGCCGCCGGGCCATGGTCAGCGCGGCCGCCATGCCGTTGTCTTTGAAGCTGCCGCTGGGGTTGAAGCCCTCGTACTGAAGGAAAAGGCGCCCGGCACGCACGCCGATCTCGCCGGCGAGTTCGTCGGCCTGTTGCAAGAGCGTTCTTCCCTCGCCGACGGTGACGAGGTCTTCGGGCTCGGCGAAGGGCAGCAGCTCTCGAAACCGCCACACCCCACTGGCGTCCAACCCGGTTGCCCCGCGACGCCCGTCGAAGAACGTCAGCGACTTCGGCACCTCGCAGCGCGACCAGTCGTATCGAACGTCGATCAGCGAACCGCACGCCCGGCAGGCAAACAGAATCTCGTCGATGCCATACGTCTCGCCGCACGCGGGCAGCACACATTGTTGAAAAGCTCGATCCATCACGCACGACAGTTTCGGACGCCTGGCGCGCCTACCAGCCTGTTGAACAGCCGCTTCAGCATGTGGGACCGACTTTCCAGTCGGTCATTCCGCCGACAAGAAACCGTATTGACACACGAGAAACTCTGTCCCACAGAGTTCTTCAGCGGGCTGCTACCTTCCCCGCCCGCTTCTGAATCTCCGGAAGGTTATCCAGGCACAAGCTCGACCATGTTTCGAGCGTGTCGCGGACTTCTTGCAGCCCGGCCGGGGTCATGAACGCCATTTGAGTCATCATCTGCTCACGCCGAGTGACAGTGGGAGCGCCGAGGTTCCACAGGTGGACGATTCCGAGATGAACCTGGCCCACTTCGGTGGAGTCATCGTTCAGCAGGGCGACAATCGAATCCGAGTGGGTCGCTTCGACGTTGACTTCTTCCGCGACTTCGCGTTCGACGGCGGCGAGATAGGCCTCCCGGAAGTCCGCGTTGAACAGCGGCATGTCATCAACCGGATTGATGTGACCGCCAATGCCGATCGACCGATTGCCGACGAGCCGAGTTTCCCCCGCGCGTCGCCCCCGCACGTAGCTGAGGAACTCGCCGTTGCAGGCCATGACCACGTAGGGGATGAGCTGTTTGTGGGACGGATCCTGCTCCGCTTCATTGCGCGGGATGAAGCGCGGAACGCCCGAGACGAAAATCGCCCGGAGGTAGCGGTCGACGTCAAACGTGATCCCTTGGAACATCCCGACTTGTTCGAGGACGTCTTGCT
>JADFRH010000015.1 GCA_022561415.1 Planctomycetota bacterium | reverse complement strand
CGGCGTGCTTTGCCCAGCCCGGACGTGTACCGGCCATTCTGAGCACCTCGCCGTTGGAGCGTCGAAGCGGGGTGAACCATCTGATCGAAGCCATCGCATTGCTTAGGGAGCGCGGGCATGAGCTGATGCTGTTCCTGCTCGGGCGAGGCCGATGCGAGGATGCGATCCGGCGGCAGATTCGCCGTCGTGGGCTGACGTCGGTTGTTACGCTGGCCCATCCGAGCGGCGACGTGACCGGGGCGCTTCGCAACGCGGATATCTTCGTGCTTCCAACGGAAGCGCCGCGCCTCTCGGCCGACACGCTTCAGGCGATGGGCGCGGGCGTGGCCGTCGTGGCGTATCCCAACACGATATGCGATCATCTTCGAGACGGTGAGACGGCCGTGGTCTGCCGACGACCCGCGCCGGACGCCTTGGCGGACGCGATCGAAGCCCTGGTGCGCGATCGAGCGGAGGCCCAGGCGATGGCGAAACGCGGCATGGAGCATGTGCGCAGCCATCATGCCGTCAGCGAAGAGGCAGAGCGCTCGGTCGGTGTCTACCGCGAGCTGGCGCTCGCGCGAACGACCTTGCGTCTCAGGGAGTAGCTGTCGCTTGAACGCGCCCTCACATCAATCGACGCTCTCACACTGCGCGGAGCCACTCGAGAAGCGATTGCGCCGGAGGGTTCGCGGCGACGTTCGCTACGACAAACTATCGCGAACCATCTACGCCACCGACGCGAGCATCTACGAGATCGTGCCGGTCGGTGTTGTCTTGCCCAAGAGCGTGGACGACGTCGTGGCCGTGATCGATGAGTGTCGCGCGGAGGGCACGCCGATCATTCCGCGCGGAGCGGGCACCGGTCTGACCGGAGGCGCGGTCGGTTCCGGGTTACAGCTTGATCTCTCGCGCTACATGAACCGCATCGGCGCGATCAATACCGATACGCGAACGATCGACGTCGAGGCGGGCGTGGTGCTCGATGAACTCAACGCCCATGTCGCGCTGTATGGGTTGCACTTCGCCCCGGACTTGGCCACGAGCAGCCGCGCGACGATCGGCGGCATGATTGCCAACAATTCCTGCGGCGCCCGCTCCATCGTACATGGACGGACGGTCGATCACGTTCTCTCTCTCACGATGGTGCTCGCCGACGGTACGGTCGTGACGTTCGGCGCGGCGGGAACGGGAAGCGGCGCCGAAAAGATCGAGCGCGGTCTGGCACGGATTCGCGATGACAACTTCGACGAGATTGGGCGGCGCTTCCCCCAAATCCTGCGCAGCAGCGGCGGTTACGGGCTGGATCGGCTCGGAAGCCCCGGCGAGCCGATCAACGCCGTCAACATACTCTGCGGTAGTGAGGGTACGCTCGGGGTCGTTGTGGGGGCGACGCTGAGACTGACGCCACTGCCGCGGCACACGGGACTCATTGTCCTTCACTTTCGAGACGTCTTGCAAGCACTGGGTGCGACGCCCGCCATTCTCTCCCACCGTCCGACGGCCGTTGAACTGGTCGACCGATTGATTATCGAGGCGGGGCTGGCGAATCCGGTCGTGGCCAAACAGTGCGGATTCCTCTCGGGCAACCCCGGCGCGTTGTTGATCGTCGAACTTCAGGATGAAAGAGCCGACTCGCTACGCACTCGCATGGAGCCGCTCGCACATCAGATGGAATCGGCGGACGGCTGCTACGCGGTCGTGCGGGTTCCCGATTCGGTCGGGCAGCTCGGCGTGTGGAACCTGCGCACGGCCGGGCTCGGTCTGCTCATGTCGAAACCGGGCGACGAGCAGCCCTACGCCTTCGTCGAGGATTCCGCCGTCGATCCGACGCGGTTGCAGGAGTACATTCAGCGGTTCACGGCGATCCTCGATCGCGAGGGCGTGACCGCGGGATACTACGCTCACGCAAGCGTCGGCTGCATTCACGTTCGCCCGGTCATCAATCTGAAACAGGCGGACGACGTCGAACGAATCCGGCGCATTGCCGAGGCGGTCTGCGATCTGGCGCTCGAATTCGGCGGCGCCATGACGGGCGAGCACGGCGACGGGATCGTGCGCTCCTGCTGGATCGAGAAGATGTACGGACCGCGAATTGTGAATGCATTTCGAGACGTCAAGCGGCTGTTCGATCCCGACAACCTGATGAATCCGCACAAGATTGTCGATCCCTGGCCGATGACCGAGCACCTTCGCTTCGGTCCGTCCCATCGTCAGCATGAGGTCAAGACGGCCTTCGACTTTACGGGCCATGGGGGCATGGCCGGTCTCGCCCAGATGTGCAGCGGTGTCGGGCAGTGTCGCCAGACGCTGGTGGGAACCATGTGCCCGTCATTTGTGGCGACCGGTGACGAGCGACACACGACCCGTGCCCGGGCTAACGCGCTGCGCATCGCGCTGTCCAATCGCGGTCTGCTGGACGGCCTGTCCGACCCGCACCTTGGCGAGGTCATGGACCTGTGTATCGGGTGCAAGGCGTGTAAGACCGAGTGCCCCACCGGTGTGGACATGGCCCGTCTCAAGTCGGAGTACTTGTTTCAACGAAACCTGGCTCGCGGCGCCGGTCGGCGTGAGCGATTCATTGCGGACCTGCCGCAGCGCTTGGCCCGTGCGTCTCGATGGCCGCGTTTGTTCAACGCCGCGTCGCAGTCGAAACTCCTACGCGGGGTCGTCGAACGCCGGTACGGCTTGGACCGACGTATTGCACCGCCCCGGCTGGCACACCGGACGTTTCGCCATTGGTTCCGCCGCCATCAGAAACGCCGAGGTGATGTCAACGCGCCGCGCGGCGATGTGGTTTTCTTCGTCGATACGTGGACCAACCACCTGAACCCGGAGATCGGCATGGCCGCGGTTCGTCTCATGGAGGCGGCCGGCTTCAACGTGCTTTGCCCGACCACGCTCTGTTGCGGTCGTCCGGCGATCAGCCAGGGGTTGCTGACCGAGGCGAAGCAACTCGCGGAGTCCAACATTCGCAAGCTCGCGCGATTCGCCGGGGCCGGCACACCGATCGTCGGTGTCGAGCCGAGCTGCATTCTGACGCTCGTCGACGACTACCCGAGTCTTTTTCGATTCAACGCCGCGCGGCGCGTGGCCGGGCAGAGCATGATGATCGAGAGCTTTTTGCGCCGCCTTCTCGACGAGAATCCGAATGCGATCAGGTTCGACCCGCCGGAAACGTCACTGCTGTATCACGCCCACTGTCACCAGAAGGCGCTGGTCGGATCGGGGGACGGCGTTGCGCTGCTGCGTTACGCGTTCGGTGACGCCGTTTCCGAGATTGACAGCGGCTGCTGCGGCATGGCCGGTGCGTTCGGGCATGAGGTGGAACATTACGAAACAGCGCGAGCGATCGGCGAGCACCGTCTGTTCCCGGCCGTCCGGGATCGCGGTGAAGCGGCCATCGCCGTCTCCGGGCACAGTTGCTCCGTCCAGATCGATCACCACACGCACGTCAGGCCCAGACATGTCGTCGAATACCTGGCAGACGCCCTTGTCGAGTGACAGGCGTAGGGCGCTGCAGCCGACCACAGATTCCGACATTCGCACCGCGGCTGCGATTTCACTATCATAACAGTCCAGGACTTAGGCCACGGTCTAGCGGAGGCAATCGACATGAGACGAAGAACAATCACACCCGCCGTCATCACGCTCTGCACCGCAGCGCTGGGCACGGGCTGCATGCCGAAGATGAGCTTCGAGGATATCAAGCAGATGCAGCCGCTGCGAGCGGTGGAGCTGGACCGACTGGACATGTTGCTCGGCGATTGGATCACCGAGGGCGAGGTCAGCATGGCCGTCATGGATGAGGTCATGCGGACGACCGGCACGAACCATGCGGCCTGGTCGCTCGACAGGCGGATGGTCGTCGATCATGCCGATCTCGACATGGGTCCGCTCGGCAAGATGACCGGCATGAGCATCTGGTCGTGGGATCCGAGTATCAGGAAGTATCGCATGTGGTGGTTCGACAGCTTCGGCGAAACGGCTGAGGCGATCGTGACCTACAACGAAGCGACAGAGACCTGGCACATGAAGAGCAAGGGTCAAAAATACGGCTGCAAAACGTCGGGTCGTGGAACGCTCCGGCGCATCGACGACGACACGCTCGAGTGGACCTGGAAGGAATACGCCTTCCTCGGCCTCTTCCAGTTGGCCGACATGAAGGGCATCAGCCGGAGGAAGTAACGCCTTAGCTCGTTAGAGTTCCCCAGCCGTTGCCTGCCAGAGCGCGTCAATCGTCGGTTCATCGCCGCACTCCGGGCACCGCGTTGAAGTTAGGCCGGTGAGCAAGTACCGGCACCGAAGACAATGTGGTGTTGGACAGCTCGGTGCATGAATCGTCGACGAAATCGGCCAACGGTTCAGCGTTACGACCATCCATCCGCCCCAGCCAACGAGGGGAAGGCAGACCAGAACCGATTGAGTAAAGTCGCCGACCGAATTCCAAAGGCCGAGTAAAGCGCTGATCGGTATGACGAGGCAAACGAAGGCTGCGACGAGCGTTTGGCCTATCACCTGACGAGACCAGACAACTGCGCCACGCCAGATCAGCACCCAGACCAGAATGGCAACCAACGCCATCGGCGCAAAGGCGACAAGTTCCGGTTCGCCTACGTTTGCGAAGGACCGTATCGCTAGGCCTGCGACGAGGAAACTTCCAAACAGGAACGGTATCGTCGCGATCGATGCCACGAGCCGCTTGGCCGTCGGGCTCATCGAAAGTTGAGCCACTTTCGCTGTTTCGTTCTCGTTCTTCATGCGCGTTCTCTCCAAGCCCCACCAAATCCAAACGATGAGCCACGTCCACAGTCCAATTCCGATTTCGTGCTGCCCAACTCGTAGCGCGTATTCTGATCCGCAGCCGGCATTCCAAAGCGGCTGACCGTAGATCACTTGCACGAACGGGATGAGATTGATCAGGGTCGTTAGCCAAGCGCGTCCCAAAGTCCACACGATGGCCCGCCGCCAGATCGCGATGGTTGCACCAACCCAGAGTATCGAGAAGAAGAGATTGAACCATCGGATTTTGTCAAACGGTTGAAGCCTGAATTTCTGGTCGATCAGCAAAACTCCGATCACGGAGACCGCCGGCACGATCGGCAGGAGCGCGATCGCGTAGACGATTCGCCGGGTGATCGACCCCAGGCGGTCGGGGTTGCCGCGAGTCGATTCCCTGCGCAGACTTGGTTCCGTCGCCGCCATCAAGGCGAAGTATGCCTTCTTGGCATCGAAAACGCCAATGACGCTGCAGATAACCTGTATCAGAACAGGGCGGCGTGGCAGAATCCTTGAATATTCGGCCCGTTCGTGCGAATGTACACGTGGCATTCACGGTGAGGTCTTTTCAAGGAGTCAGAGAATGTTCGCACAATTGGCAGCATGGGATTGGTCGCAACTCTTCAAAATGCCTACGCTCGCATATGTCGCGTGCGGAATTACGGCGATTTTCGCCATCGCCCTGCCGCACTGGCGACGCGTTCGCGAGGTCGAGGCTTCCAGCCGGCTGAAGCAGAAGATGATCGATCGGGGCTACTCGGCTGAGGAGATCGAACGTGTGCTCAAGGCCGGCCGTGACGAGGAGGCGAGCGAACGCTCATAGCTGCCGATCCGTCGTCTTGCGAATGGCTCGCCGGCCGGGCGACTGACGTGTTCTGCCCTTCTCGCCACCGAGAAATCGTCCCGACAACCCTTCATGGGGTGATAACACCGGCCGTCGCTCGCCGCTACGCAGGGCAGGGGAACCTCTGCATATTAGCGCCATGGGGTCGCTGAAGTCCGCAATTCGGTTCGCCGATGAGTGCATTTGAGCCTCTTCATGGCGATCGGCGATTTCCCTGTCCATCCGGAACGCACGATAGGAGTAAGGACCATGCTTGGCATCGGCGACGGCTTTTTTATCGAGACATCGGCGCAGGCTACCTCGCGTATTCTTCACCCGGCCAAGATCCTCGGCACCAAAGACGACGGCTACACCGCCGAGATCGAGGAAGCGAATGTGTCACTCGCCGACGGGGCGGAGTTCTTCATCTATTTCGAGGTGAAGGGGAAGTTCGTGAAACAGGCCGCGAAGATCGAAGCGGTCTATGACGACAAGCCGAATTCGACCATCGAGTTCATCACCGCGGGCGAGCCGGTGTCGGCCGAGAACCGGCAGCACTTTCGCGTCTCGACAGTAATGTTGGATTTGACGGCCACGCTGGGCGAGCAGGCCGATTGCAAGCTGCTCAATGTCAGCGCGATCGGGTTCTCCGTGCTCGCAACCGCGCACTACGGCAGAGGCGCGACGGTCGACGCCTCGGTGTGCCATGAGGGCGAGACCTATTCGGGACGGGTCTGCATTCAAGGCAGCCGCCCGATGGACAATGATCAGATTCGCTACGGCCTGCACTGCGTCGACAGCAACGGCTCCGACGGCACCCTGGAGGACGGCCTGCGGCAGATGACCATGGACATCCAGCGCAAACAGCTCCGCCGCCTCTCCAATACGGCGTGAAGCGATCTACCGCCCTTGACCACTCGACCCTCGGAGTTTTCATGTCGGCGCCGTAGGAAGGCACAGCCGCGGCTCGCTTGACCATGTCGCGAGCCCGGACCTGACGGTTCTCGCAAGCTAGCACACTTCGCGACGTAGCGGTCCCCATGGGGTGATAACATCGGTCGCCATTCGCCGTAGCGCGGGGCAGGGGAACCTCTGCATATTAGCCCGATGGGATCGTTGAAGTCCGCGAATCGATCCACCGATAAGTGCCCTTGAGTCTCTTCATGGCGATCGGCGGTTTCCCGGTCCATCCGGAGCTCACGATAGGAGTTAGGACCATGCTCGGCATCGGCGACGGCTTTTTTTTCGAAACATCGACGCAGTCCACATCGCGTATTCTTCGCCCGGCCAAGATCCTCGGCGTCAAACACGGCGGCTTCACCGCCGGGATCGAGGAAGCGAATGTGTCCCTCGCCGAAGGGGCGGAGTTCCTCATCTACTTCGAGGTGCGGGGGAAGTTCGTGAAGCAGGCCGCGAAGATCGAAGCGGTCTACGACGACGATCCGAATCCGACCATCGAGCTCATCACCGTGGGCGAACCGATGTCGGCCGAGAGCCGCCAGCACTTTCGCGTCTCGACGGTGATGTTGGATTTGACGGCCACGCTCGGCGAGCAGCCCAATTGCAAGTTGCTCAATGTCAGCGCGATCGGGTTCTCTGTATTGGCGACTGCGCACTACGACAAAGGCTCGACGGTTGACGCTTCGGTGTGCCATGATGACAAGCCGTATTTGGGAAGGGTCTGCGTTCAAAGCATCCGCCCGATGGACAAGGGTCAGATTCGCTATGGCCTGCACTGCGTCGATGAAAGCGGAACCGACTGCAACCTGCGGGACGGCCTGCACCAGATGACCATGGCCATTCAACGCAGACAACTCCGCCGACTATCCCGCGTGACGTAGAAGCAATCTGCCGACGGCTACGTCGACGGCGGATAGTATTTCTTCAGGCCGTCCACGAGCTTGCAAAATACGCCGTCGAATGCCTTGGTCTTCCATTTGGAAAAGTCCAGGACGTTCTTTTCGCGCACTTCGCACCAGTGATCCTTGCCCTTCGTTTTTTCTTTCCAGGCGTCGTCCAGGGCGACGGGGCAGAGCACGTCTCGCTTTTCGTCGACCTCCTTTTGTAGCGCCTTCTTGAGCTCGTAATCGACCCAGTTGCTGTTCACCGACGATTCCGAGAGCACCAGCAACACGATGTCGTGGAGCCGGATGTTGTCCACCACTTGTCGTCGAAGCGGTCCGGCCGTGGCGTCGTGCCGGTCGAGCCAGACGTTCGATCCTTCCTTCTTAAGCCGTGCGTACAGCTTGTCGACAAACTTGGCGTCATCGTGGGAATAAGAAACGAACACGCCGCCGAGGAAGATCGGTCCCTTGGTTCGTTCGTGGAACGATTCCGCTTGAATGTCAGCAATTTGTAGGGCGGTGAGATCTGGGTCGTAGATCCTAGCGGCGATCACCTCCCACGGCGTAAGCCCGCAGCCGCGCAGAAACTCTTCGGGAATTCGACCCTTCGATAATGTCAGCGTGTCGGTGCCAATAGTGGAAGGACCGATGTGGTCGGCAGTCTCCAGATGGATTGCGTGCGACAGGTCAGTGGCACCAAGATTCGTCCCCACAAACTGCGCTTGACTGAAATCTGCGCCCTCGAGTTCGGCACCAAAGAGGCTGGCACCCAACAGTGAAGCACCGCTAAGGTTAGCGTTGCAGAGGTCACCATGGCGGAAGTCGGCACCCCTGAGGTTTGAACGGCGGAGATTGGCGCCCTTCAGGTCGACGTTGTGAAGGCTGGCACGGCGAAGTTCGGCAACGCTGAGGTCGGCGTTACTCAAGTTGGCGTCATCGAGGTTAGCTTCATTGAGATTAGCGCCGTTGAGGTTGGCATCGCTGATGTCGGCGGCATAAAGCATAGCATTCGTGAGCTGCGCGTGACTGAGATTGCTGTGGCTGAGTATTGCTTCCCTTAAGTAGGCGCGGGTTAGATCGGCGTCTTCAAGGTTTGCACTCTCGAGGTCGGCTGCGGCGAGACAAGCGTCTTCGAGTCGAGCATCACTCAGATTGGCTCCGGCGAGATTGGCATGCGTTAGGTCGGCATTGACGAAACTGGGAATCTCTTCGCCGTTGGCTCGTCGGCGGTTCCATTCCGCAACGCCTGCAACGCCGCCGCGCAGCAGTTTGAGTGCCTCGTCTCTAGTCATGACAGATTCAAACTTGCTACGGTCTCGGCAATCGGAACGCGCTTGAGAAGAAAAACGATCGTGTGACCGAGTGCGGCGGCGATGTTGATGAAGAAGCCCCACTTGGTGATCGAATACAGGATGCCCCAAGCTCCAGCGAACGAGAATCGCTGTGGGATTCCGGTAATCAATTCGCGTAGCTCGATCTGTTTAGTCTTTGCGAGCAGCACAAAGCGCAGCACGTTATACGCGAACATGTAGACGAAGAGCGGGAACGTGCGCCAGCTAAATGGGACATTCGTCCCCCAGTTCTTGCCGCCGGTCCAGATGTAATTCCATAATGCCTCCAACATGGTGATGGAGTGCTCTTCCTGAACGCCGGAAATGTCCGCCTCGATCCAGCGAAGCAGTAGGAACCACACATATGGGTAGAGGAAGGCGATCAGGGCGGTCACGTGAATCCACTGCATGTAGCCACTGTACGATGCGCGGAGTGTGACAACCGCGCTCTCGATGTCCATTACGGATAGCTGGCCGACCGTCATGTTTCCGTTGTTCTCAAGCGATGCGAGGGTGAGACGGTCGATTTTGCAGTTGTCCACTTTGGCAAACGCGAAACGCGTCCCCGCATCGACGGTTGTGTCACGAAGGTCTGCTCCGTACAAGGCAGCGTGGTCGAAGTTGCAGCGTCGGAGTGACGCATTACGGAGTTTCGCGAAGGCGAAATTTGCGTTTCCTGAGCAGTGATCGAACACGGTGTCACGTAGATCACACTTCTCGAAGTTGGTGGTCAGGTTGTAACGCGCACCCGAAAAGTTTACGTATCGCAGTACGCATCCAGTGAAGATCGCGCCAGCGAGCTTCGCGCTCTTGAACGATGTGGGCAGGGCCGAGCCATCCATTTCTGTCGGATACGGATAAGCAGAGCCGACAAAACTCGCACCTTCGAGATCTGCGTTTTCAAAATCGCAGGTGATGGTTGCGTCGTCAAACTTGGCCTTTTGAAGTTGCGAGTTTTTCATTTCGCAGGCATTCAGCGTGGCGCCGCGAAAATCTGCGTCATGTAGCTGGCATCCGTCGAACGATGTACGCAGAAACGTGAGTTCCGAGAAGTCGATCTTCTTCAGTGTTTTCCCTGAGAGATACGCGTTGCAGATTGCCGGAAACTCCGCGCCTTCGTCTCTCCATGCGTTCCACACTTGGACGTTTTCGGCGCTAAGAGCTTCAACAGCCTCGAGTAATGTTATTTTCTTCGGCGACGCCACGGGTTGAATGCTACGCGATTCCTGTGGTGTCCGCACAACAACGATTTGGAGCGTCGATTGTTGCCGAGCAGCCGACCTCTTCGGAGATGGGGGATTCGATTCCGACAGCGAATCGTGTTCCCCCCGGCTAAAGCCATGGGCGACCCAGACCGGGGCGAAATCGCCTCCAAAAATTCCTTGATTTTGGGGTTGCTTTTCTCGATAGTGTTTGGTATATGTTAGGTATAGCCGTGGCGGCTTTCCGGGAGGGGCAGGAGGGGAGAGGCGTGCGGTGGGGCCTCTGGTTCGCCGGGTGGCGGGCCGGTGGCCCTGCGGGAAAGGCTTTGTGATGTTGGTTGCAACCGTTGGAGAAGGGATCGAGGGATTGAGGGAGCTAGGGATCGAGAGGAATAGGGACGGAGGGACGGAGGGACGCGAGGAAAAAAGGACGGAGGGACGGAGGGACGAAGGGACAAAGGGATCGAGAGATCGAGAGGCAACGCGATCGCACGTGATGGACGAGGTTGTGCTGGGGCTTCGGGCGAAGCTGGAGGAGCACCGTCGAAGCCAGGCACGACGGGCCGGGTGGACGCGGCGGGTTGTGCCCATGGGGTTGGTGCGGATCGACGCCCGGCTGCCCGGCGGTGGGCTGCCCTGCGGCGCGATCACCGAGATTCTCTCCGACGGGCCGGGGGCCGGGTCGATGACGCTGGCCATGCGGGTGGGGAGGGAGAAGGGATCAAGGGATCAAGGGATCGAGGGATCGAGGGACAACGGGTCAGATCGCTCGCACCGACGAATCGTTCTCCCACCCCTTCCTTCGGAAGGAATGGGGCACCCGCGCAAGATTGTGGTGGTCGATGTTTGTGGGGATTTTTATCCGCCGGCGGTCGTCCGGCATGGCGTCTCGCTCGATCGAATCATCGTCATTCGCACGACCAATGAGCAAGATGCCTTTTGGGCTGTGGATCAATCGCTTCGCTGCCCGGGCGTGGCCGTGGTGATCGCGACGCTTAGGCATCTCGACGAGCGTCTGTCGCGTCGGTTGCAACTGGCGGCCGAGAGCAGCGGCGCGATCGGCCTGATCCTGCGACCGGCCCATCCGCGCATCAAGAGCTTTGCCGCGGTGCAGATGTTGGTGGAGGGGGCGAGGAGAAGAAGGGACATAGGGACGGAGGGACGAAGCAGCAGAGGGATCGAGGGATCAAGGGAACGAGGGATCAAGGGATCGAGGGACGGAGGGACACAGGGACGGAGGGGCGAAGGGACGGAGGGACGAAGGGACACAGGGACGGAAGGACGGAGGGATGGAGCACTTGCACCACCCAATCGTTCCCCCACCCCTTCCTTCGGAAGGGATGGGGCACCTACCGACGAGATCTATCTTTGTCGCATCACCTTGTTGAAAGTTCGGGAAGGGATGCCCGCGGAACCGTTGTTGGTGGATTTGCATCATGAAGCGGGTGCTTTGCCTGTACATGCCCTTTCTATCGAGCGATCGTCTGCAAAACGCGCCTAGGGAAGGGACGAAGGGACGAAGGGACGTAGGGACACAGCAGGTGCCCCATCCCTGCGTCAGCAGGGGTGGGGGATGGACTCTATCGAGGGATCGAGGGAGAAAAGAGATCAAGGGATCGAGGGATTGAGGGATCGAGAGAAGAAGGGACACAGGGACACAGGAACGGCGCGATCAAGTCGTGTGGTCGTTCCTGTTGTTATCATCGTTCCGCGGGCCGGTGTGTTGCGAATCGTTCACGTTAACCGGGTGGCGTATGACCTTCGCCTTCGACCGGGTCAGACATTGGCCGACGCCAAGGCGATCGCCCCGCAACTTATCACCCACGACGATGACCCGGCGGCCGACCGCCGCCAGTTGGAAGCATTGGCTGTCTGGGCGATGTTGCTCTCACCGGTCGTTCACATCGAGGATAGCGACGCCCTCTTTGTCGACGTCACCGGGTGTGAGCATCTGTTCGGCGGCGAGGAGAATCTTCTTGGCCAGGCGATCGACGATCTGCGCGATCAGGGCTTTACCGCCCACGGTGCGATCGCCGATACGCCCGGCGCCGCCTGGGCGATCGCCCACGCCCATCCCTCGAATAGGTTCATCTCTACCCCAGGTCAGGTCGCGGTCGACCTCCTTCTTCTGCCGGTGTGGTCGCTGCGCATCGACGAAAAGACCACGGCCGCCCTGAGCCTGGTCGGCGTGGAGACGGTTGCGTCACTGCTGCACCTGCCTCGTTCTTCGTTGGCGTCGCGGTTCGGTGAGGCCGCGCTTGACCGTTTGGATCAAGCCCTGGGCGACCTGCCGGAGGTGTTGACGCCATATCGCCCGGAGCCGGTACTGACAGAAAGGTGTCACTTCGGCGCACCCACCACGCGCATGGATATTCTGCAAGAGGCGCTTCACCGAACGCTCGAACGATTCTGTGAGACTCTGGCGAAACGGGTGGCCGGTGTGAGCCAACTGTTCGTTACGTTTTACTGCCCGGATGTAGAAACCGAGCAGGGATTTCAGACGCGGACCGTGACACTGCCGGTCAGCCTGTCGCAGCCGACGCGATCGGCGAGGCATCTTTATTTGCTGCTGCGCGTTTTGCTCGACAAGCTCCGCCTGCCCGCCCCGGTCGATTCTCTTATGTTGTGGACGCGCCGCGTCGAGCGCCTCGACGGCCGGCAGGAGGAGCTGTTCGCCACGGACTCGCGGGATGCCAAGGCGCTGGGCGATCTGTTGGATCGCCTGGCCGCTCGACTCGGCACAGGCGCGATCGTCAAGCCGGAATTACTCAGCGAACACCAGCCGGAGCGAGCGTTTCGCTACGTACCGCTGGTCGGAGGAGAAAAGGGATCGAGGGACGGAGGGACGAAGGGACGGATCAGACCGCTTCGCCTGCTTTCCCGTCCGCTCGAAGTGGCCGCTACCACCGTCGTGCCCGAGGGACCGCCGATCGCCTTTCGCGTCAGCGGCGAGCAGCACATCATCGTAAACAGCGTCGGGCCGGAGCGGATCGAAACGGGTTGGTGGCGGGGTCCGCACATTAGGCGTGACTATTACCGCGCCGCGACGGAGGACGGTCGGCGCTGCTGGCTCTTCCGCGATCGCGACACGGCGCGATGGTTTTTGCACGGGTGGTTCGATTGAGATGCCGGCCGGGCCGAACTATGTTAAACGTACCCATCCGGGGAAGAGCGTACCGCGCAGCGACTCATCAAACCGGCCGCAACGGTCCGCCGCCCGATACGCCGAGCTGCGGTGCAAGAGCAATTTTTCGTTTCTTCGCGGCGCGTCTCACCCGGAGGAGTTGGCTGAGCGGGCGGCCGGGCTCGGCTATGCCGCGCTGGCGATCACCGACCGTAACACGCTTGCGGGCGTGGTTCGTATGCACTGTGCGGCCAAGGCGCATCACCTCAAACTGATCGTGGGTGCCGAGATCACACCGACGGATGCTCCGCCGGTGACGCTCTACGCGACGGATCGAGCGGCGTACGGTCGGTTCTGTCGCATTATTACGCAGGGGCGACTTCGATCGGCGAAGGGTTCGTGTGCGGTAACACTTGCGGACATAGCCGAGTGGCACGAGGGTTTGATCGCGGTGGTGCATGCTAATGGGTCAAGGGATCGAGGGACGAGGGGACGAAGGGACGAAGGGACGGAGGGATCGTGGCGCTGGGGTGGTCCGTACCGCGACCGTGAGGGAGCGGCTGATTCAAACCGAGCCGCAGGCTTTAGCCTGCGCGGGGATTCGGGGGAAAGAGGAACTACTATTTCCGGTACACCGCGCGGGCTGAAGCCCGCGGCTCAGACGATTTCTGACTATCGCGATATTTTCGGTGATCGATTGTATATGGCCGTCAGTGTACACGGCGGGTCCGATGACGATCGTTACTTGGCGCAGATGGATGCGCTGTCTCGCGAAGTCGGTATACCGTTGGTTGCCTCCAACGACGTACACTATCACGGGTCCGGTCGGCGTTTTTTGCAGGACGTGCTGACGTGTATTCGTGAGCGCTGCACACTCGAAGAGGCCGGCACCCGGCTGTTTGCCAACGCCGAGCGACACCTCAAGCCCGTCGACGAGATCGTGCGCCTCTTCACCGACTGTCCCGGCGCCGTCGCGCGAACGATCGAGGTGGCGGACCGCTGCCACTTTTCGCTCGACGAGCTTTGCTACGAGTATCCCGAAGCGCTGTGCCCGCCTGATCGAACGCCGCACGAATATCTGGCCGAGCTGGCGTGGGCGGGTGCCGGCGATCGTTACCCCGGCGGCCTGCCCGACAAGGTCCGTAAGCTGATCGAGCACGAGCTAACGCTGATCGGCCAACTCGCCTACGAGCCCTATTTCCTGACGGTTTGGGACATCGTCCAGTTCGCCCGCTCGCGCGACATTTTGTGTCAGGGCCGTGGCAGTGCGGCGAACTCGGCCGTGTGCTATTGCCTGGGTATTACCAGCGTCGATCCCGACCGCAGCGATCTGCTTTTCGAGCGGTTCGTCAGTGCCGAGCGTAACGAGCCGCCCGACATCGACGTCGATTTCGAGCACGAGCGCCGCGAAGAGGTGTTCCAATACATCTACAACAAGTACGGGCGAGACCACGCCGGCATCGTGGCCGAGGTGATCACCTACAGGCCTCGATCGGCCATTCGCGACGTCGGCAAGGTGCTTGGTTTGTCGCTCGATCACATCGGCGTGCTCGCCAAAAAACACGACTGGTGGGACAAGGACGTCCTGCCCGAATCCTTCGTGCGCGAGACGGGGATCGATCCGTCCGATCGAACCATACGTATGCTTCGCAAGCTGGTCGGGCAGATCAACGGCTTTCCCCGTCATCTCTCTCAGCACGTCGGCGGATTCGTCATCACACGTGGACCGCTGTGCGAGATGGTCCCGATCGAGAACGCGGCCATGCCTGACCGAACCTTCATCGAGTGGGACAAGGACGACATCGACGCGCTGGGCATCCTGAAGATCGACTGCCTCGCGCTGGGGATGCTGACGGCGATACATAAGTGCTTTCGGCTTTTGGGAGCCGAAAATAAGAGATCAAGGGATCGAGGGAGCGAGGGATCAAGGGAAGAACAAACACATCACTTACGGAGAGAATCTTATGGTGAACAAGATGACGTTTCGGGACTTGATTGTTTGGAAAAAAGCGATTGCGATGACCAAGATCGTCTATCAGGTGTCGCGAGACCTGCCGATGGAGGAGAGATATGGGTTGACATCACAAATGAGACGCGCGGCAGTTTCGGTGGCGAGCAACATCGCAGAAGGCAACGCGCGGCAGGCTCGCCCGGACTATATCCATTTCCTGATGATCGCGCGAGGCTCGCTGGCGGAATTGGAGACGCAGTTGATTATCGCCGGCGAACTCCACATGCTGAGCGAGACAGAAACGATCATGGAGGCCATTCAAGAAACAAGACGCATCCTACAAGGGCTCATCACCAGCCTACGCAAGGAGCCACGAAGCAAAGAGGCCCGATAGATGCATATTTCGGGAACGGTGATCCCATTCCCTCGATCTCTAGATCCCTGGATCCCTTGATCCCTTCGTCCCTTCGTGACGTCCCCCCCGAAGACCCGGCCGTCTACGACATGATCTGCCGCGCCGACACCGTCGGCGTCTTTCAGATCGAGAGCCGGGCGCAGATGAGCATGCTGCCCAGGCTCAAGCCGCGATGCTTCTACGACCTGGTCATCGAGGTGGCCATCGTTCGCCCCGGTCCGATTCAAGGCGGCATGGTCCACCCTTACCTCAGGCGCCGCGCCGGTGACGAACCGGTGACTTATCCCAATGAAGCGATCAAGGAGGTGCTTACGCGCACGCTCGGCGTGCCGCTGTTTCAAGAGCAGGCCATGCGCCTCGCCGTGGTTGCGGCCGGGTTTACGCCCGGTGAGGCCGACCAACTGCGCCGGGCGATGGGCGCCTGGCGACGCAGCGGCGAGATCGAGGGGTTTCGCACGAAACTCATCACCGGCATGAAAGCCAACGGTCTGTCGGAGGAATTCGCCGAGCGATGTTTCAAACAGATTTCCGGCTTCGGTGAATATGGATTCCCCGAAAGTCACGCGGCCTCGTTTGCCTTGCTGGTGTATGTATCCGCGTGGCTGAAGCGATATCACCCGGCCGCGTTTTGCGCATCGATTCTCAACTCGTTGCCGATGGGTTTCTATCAGCCGGCTCAGCTCGTGCGCGATGCGAGGGAGCACGGCGTGGCGGTGCGAGCCGTGGATGTGAATGACAGCGGGTATGATTGCCGGTTGGAAGAAGGGACGGAGGGACGGAGGGACGGAGGGACGCAGGAATCGGGGGGCGATTCTGCTTCGTGGGGTTTGCGTGGTCCGGCCGTTCGGCTGGGGATGCGGTTGGTTAAGGGTATATCGGCCGCGCAGGTGGGGGGGATCGAGCGGGCTGGGCGGGATCGACCGTTTACTTCGGTGACGGATCTGGCCCATCGATCCGGCGCGGCGCGGGCTACGCTGGCGCGGCTGGCGGCGGCCGATGCGATGCGATCGTTGGGTCTCTCGCGGCGTGAGGCGTTGTGGCAGGTGCTCGCCCTGCACGACGAGCCGCCGATGCTCGAAGGGCATCATCTCAAGGAAGTCAG
>JADFRH010000218.1 GCA_022561415.1 Planctomycetota bacterium | reverse complement strand
ACTTGACGCACAGTGCGATCGTGATCGCAACGGCAAGCTGCCGCGCTTTGGCGACACGCATCGAAACGAGCCACCAACACGTTCCAAGCCCCAGCCACCACCAGGACGCCAGATAGCGTTCCCACTCAACGGCGAACAGCCACATCAGCCAGGCCGTACCGCCGATCGCCAAACCGCTGGCCAGGTGTTGATCTTGTTCGTCCGGGTCGCGGGCCACCGTGAGTGCGGCCGCCGAAACGTACGCACTCAATCCGGCCAGAGAAAGCAGAATCGTCAACCACGATACGGTCCACTGACCCAACGAGAACAACACCGGTGTCAGCGTGGGGTCTTGACGTTCGAAGTATAACAAATGAACGGCGGCGGCGATCAGCAATCCGGCTCCCTTAGCGCGAAGCCAGGGGTCAGTGAAGCGTCGACAAAACGCAAGCGTCACAACCGCCTGTACACACCAACTGACACTGACGAGATATCGATCGAATTGAAGTGGGGCGGCCAGCGAAAGCATGGCAGCGCCGCCGATCCAGAACGGCAACCGCCCCCGGGCCGTTTCTTCGCTTGACGGTGCTATTTTCCAGGCGGCGAGCCACTGCAAACCACCGATGACCACAGCGAACAGACCCAGCCAATCTGAATATGCGTCTTGCCACAGAAAGTAAGTGGACCCAAAGAACGCTGCGTTGTTCACCCAAACGACGGCTGTCAGTTCGGACATCCCCCGGAACGAGCCGAGACGCAGAGAAAGGAGGCTCGACCCGTGGAAGAGTAAGTAGAAACCAACGAGAAAAGCCCACGTAGTCCACAGCGCAGACGCTTCGTAGAACGTGTGGTACCAGCCCCCAAACAGAAGAAGCGTCCCCAACCACGAAAGCGTCCGAAGAACGTCCCAGCGACGAAACGTAGCGACCAGGAGGAAGCCTACGTCGAGTAGCATCACGTAGGTCAGAAGCGCGATCTGCTGATTGGCTCCGGTACTGATCAAGATCGGCGTGCCGTAGCCACCGAGCAAGCCCAAGACGGCTATCGGAAGCATTCGGGAATGAACCGAAAGTGCGACTGACATGACCGAAACGGCCACAAACAAACCGAACGCCATTTCGCTGCTGACGAGGTGGTACAGGTTGTACGTCGCAAACGCGGCAACATACATGATGCCAATGCCACACCCCACCAGGCCACCGGCAACCGGCCTCATGCCGCGGTGCAGCATGACCACGCCGCCGACGATCAGTGCGATGCCGGCGAAGGCAGCCAGCGACACACGAAGCTCCGGCCCGATCCAACCCTGCTCGGCGGAGTACTGCACGAAGAAGGCCATAGCCAGAAAAAGGATCGCCGCGCCGATTCGATTGAGCCAGATGCGACCGATTACCAGTTCGGTCGCACCGGCCGTACTTTCGGGGCGCGGTGCTAGTTCGTCTGGTCCCGTATACCCTGAACCCAGGACCGTGCTCGACCATCGTTCGAGTACGCCACTCTTGTCCGCTTCTCGACTCGCCACGGGCGCTTCACGCTCGGCGGCCGGTACGATCGAAGGCTTGACCTTTGGTGGCGACGGCGGTTCGACAACCGGGTCGGGAGGGGGCGGTGAAGTAACCTCGGTAATTTCGGTTGGCTCAGCCCAGGGAACCTTGGCGTCTGCTTCCGCTTCAGCGCGACGATGCTCGAGCCCGGCTATCCGAAAACTCAGTTCATCTAATTCTGCGGAAAGCTGCGCAATGCGCTGTGCAGCATCGGCAAGCTCTTGTTTGAAAGTGGGGTCCGGCATTGCATGAGACTCCCAGTAGCGCGCCACCGATCATAGTGACCAGCCGCCGCCCCGGCAAGCAACGTCCACTCACATACTCGCGCGGATGAGCTGGTAGATCGCCCGCGTCGCGGTGGAGCGGTTCAGCGTGTAGAAGTGGATCCCGGCCACGTCTTGGGCTAGTAGTTCGAGGCACTGCTGCGTCGAGTGGTACATGCCGATGTGGCGGACCGCCTCCGCGTCGTCCTCGACCGATTCGATGCGCCGCAGCAACGCTCCCGGAATCGACGCCCCGCACATCTGCGTGAAGCGCTTCACCTGCTTGACGCTGAGGATCGGCATGATGCCGGCCACAATCGGCAGCTTGATACCGGCCGCCACCGCCCGATCGCGAAACGCAAAGAACGCATCGTTGTCGAAAAAAAGCTGCGTGATCAGATAGTCGACGCCCGCATCGACCTTGCGCTTGAGATTGTCGAGATCGGTCTTGGCGTCCGGCGCCTCCGGGTGAGTTTCCGGATAGCACGCCCCGGCCAGGCAGAGGTCGGCGTGCCGCTCACGGATAAACGCGGCCAGTTCGTCGGCGTGACTGAATCCGCCGTCGGTGGGAACGAAACGATCCGTCCCTTGCGGCGGGTCGCCGCGCAGCGGGAGGATGTTGGTGATCCCGCGGTCCTTCAGTTCGTCGACGACCTTGCCCAGCTCGTCCCGGGTTGCGCCGACGCAGGTCAGATGGGCCATGCTCTCGATGCCGATGTCGTTCTTGATCCGGACGACCAGATCGCGCGTCTTTTCGCGCGTGCTCCCGCCGGCCCCGTACGTCACCGAAACGTAGGTCGGCGCGAGCGGCTTGAGCGACTCGATCGTCTTGTAGAGATCCCAAAACCCGATGTCGTTTTTCGGCGGGAAGAACTCAAACGAGAGCGACGGCTGCTTTTTATCTAGAAGGTCACGAATTCGCATGGAGCAAGCTCTCTGGGTGGCCCATGGCTTTAGCCGTGGGAGACACGAACGGACGTCGGATTCGCGTCCCCCACCTCTAAAGAGGTGGGCCACCCAGACAATAACGTGAATGGGCGCGGCAGGATTCGAACCTGCGAAGGCATCGCCAACGGGTTTACAGCCCGTCCCCTTTGGCCACTTGGGTACACGCCCCCCAACAGGCCGAAATACGCAGGGGCGCATCCGGAACATCGGGCATAAGCGACGTGGTTCTACAACATAAGCCCTACGATGACAACCGGACGAGCCCGATACCGAGGCCCGTTGACATCCCGATGCCCGATTCCTATCGTACCAAGCCCGCGAGGGAGCGCAGGTACCCATCCCAACGAAGTCATGGTTGCAACCGAACAGCAGTTGAAGACGCCGCTATACGACACCCACATCGAACTGGGTGCCCGTATGGTCGAGTTCGCCGGATGGTCCATGCCCGTGCAATATCGCAGCATCCGCGAGGAGCATCTCCACACGCGGTCGGCGTGTAGCCTGTTCGATGTCTCGCACATGGGGCGGCTGAAACTCAAGGGGCGCGATGCCGGGTCACTGCTCGACCGGTTGTGTACGCGCAATCTCGCCGACGCCGACGTCGGGCGCAGCTACTACTCGCACATCTGCCGCGAGGACGGCGGGATTCTCGACGACGTTATTGTCTCGAGATTCGAGGATCACTGGGGCATCGTCTGCAACGCATCGAACCGCGACAAGATCACGGCCTGGATCACGAAACACGCCGAGGGGCTCGACGCCGAGCTGACCGACGAAACCACCGTGACGGCGATGATCGCGCTA
>JADFRH010000217.1 GCA_022561415.1 Planctomycetota bacterium | reverse complement strand
CCATTAGGGCAACATAGGGGCGGGTCAACACCGGAGCGGTACCACCAAGCCAGAGCGCAAGACGGACGAACCCGGGCATCCCCCGGGTCGCACCCTTGAATGAGGTTGGTGAAATACCGGCAACAACGGCCGCCGACGTGATTCGGTCAGCAAGCTGGTAGGCACAGGCCGCCACATACGGTCCGCCGAATGAGTGTCCGCAGACCGCGAACTGTTCGAACCCGAGAGCATCAGCCAACTCCGACAAAGCGCCCAACGCACAGGCCGAAATCCGATGCTGCTGGTGCCTTACCTCTCCCCCGATCGACTCCGCGAAATTGAATCGAAAGGGCTCAGCGGCATCGACGCTTGCGGCAACGGCGTGATCACTGTCAGAGGCCGGCTCCTCGTATATCGCACTGGGATGCGCAACAAGTATCCGGACTCCAAGCCGATCAAGAACGTCTATCGCGGCGATGCGTCGCTGGTGCCGCGCGCTCTCGTGAGAATTCCACGCAGCGCGTTCTACGAACGGGTGTCGGCCGTTCGGGATCAGATAATCGCATATGGGGGGAGCATCGCCCTATCCACCGTATCAAAGGCCTTGAAGCGATTGGAAGAAGAACTGCTGATCGAACGGCGGCGCGGGCGAATCCGTTGGCTGCAAGGCGACGAGCTCCTGGCACGCCTGGCTCAGAATTACGAGCCACCCAAACCGAGTCGTCCACCAGTCAAGGCCAAGTGTCGTCTGCCGTTGGAAGCCATCAAACAACGACTCGTCGAAATTGAACGACAAAGCCGCATTCGCATCGCCGCTACCGGGCTCGCGTCTGTCTCCCGCTACGCGGTCATGGCCCGCGAACAGACACTCGCCGTTTACTGTTCTGAGGCCGACCGAATCTTCAACCGTTTCGGCAAACCCGGGGAGATCGAGCTTACGGAATTCTTTGCAAACCTTGAATTGTTCGAGACTCAGACTCAGTTCGCGTACTTTGACATTCGGCGCGATCAGGATGGGTTCGCGTGGGCCTCGCCGGTGCAAACCTACTTGGAGCTCATGTCGGGAGACAAGCGCGAGCGGGAAACGGCCGAACAAATCGTGCCGGACCTGACGGATTGGAATCGCTACGCGGAGTGGGCCAGGGACGAATGACGGGCGACGATCGTCTGAGAACGGGCCTGCTCGACCTCGCGCACAATCTCGAGAGACAAGGTATCCCGCTGATACTGGGTGGCGGATACGGGCTCTACCTGAAGCAGCTTCATCTTCAAAACCCTGACGCTGCTGCGACCGTGATTCCCTTCGAGCGCTGGCCTGCGCCACGCGCCACGAACGACCTTGATTTGTTTCTCCGACCTGAGATCGTAACGAGCACTGAACGTATGTTGGCGATTCGCGGCGTGCTCGAATCATTGGATTATGCCGTCATCCAGGGTTGCGAATATATGCAGTTCATCAATCCTCAAGGGGTGAAGATCGACCTGCTCACCGGGCCGCTGGGCGAGCTCGAGTCAAAAGCCAAAAGGAGACAGGACGACCGGCGCATCGGACCGACGCCGACCGCGAAGCTCCATGCCCACCGGACCGACGAGGCTATCGGGTTTCAAGTAGACGCGACGGAGATACGTGTAAACGGAATGCTCAGCGATGGCGCCGCCTATGATGCCGTCATCAGAATCCCTCAAGCATTCACCTTCCTCATGATGAAGCTGTTCGCTTTTCGCGATCGCAACCGCGAAGGCGAAAAGGACGACGCGCGCCACCACGCACTCGACCTCTACCGGACAGTCGCGATGCTCTCGGAAGAGGAGTTCGAACGCGCCATGGGCATGGGTGCCAAGCACCGCTCCAACCCAAAGGTCGCCGAGGCCGGCCGCATCCGTCAGGAGTATTTCGGAGAGCCAATGGGACTTGGCGTGTTGCGAATTCGTGAACATCGGCTGCTCATCGCCGAGGAGACCGTCGCGCCGTTTCTGAGCGCGCTGGCCCGTATCCTACGCTTCGCGCAAGACGCATGAAATAGCTGATCACGGCCGGACGCGTCGCACGCGAATCTCAGGAAGACACGTCGCAACACAACCGACGGGCCCGAGTGGTAGAAGGGCGATTCATCTTCGGTTGCAGGGCCGCGATCCGTAGTGTGATCTCCAAAATCAAGCCACGGTCGGCAACGAATCCACGCGCAAACCGCGCCCAAGAGCGGCGAGAAGGGAGCAGCGATGTTCAGGTCGAGCGGATGCGGAGGGCGCCGTCCGGCGGCGCAGACCAACTTACCGCGCGACCGCGTTCTGCCACCACGGTGGTTTCGGCCTGAGCGGCGGTTTTTGGTCCGGCGACCTGGAGCCGAAAGTCGACGAGCCGCAGCAAGCGTTTGAGTGATCGAGAAAAAGATCGGAGGAAGGGCAACGCCGCTGGTCGTGCGGAGTTGCCTCATACGGCAAATCGAGCTGGCCTCGGATTCGGCAAGATTCCTCGGTGCTCGGAAAGACCCGGTAGAGCAGATCGTCGGTCCTACGGGCAGTTTCCTCCGCCGAGGCAAATGAAGAACGGGTCGATGTCGCCGCCGTTGAGCGCTCCGTCGCAGTTCATGTCGCCGGGCCCGAAGAGCGGCCCGCAGAGCTCGGCCGTGATGCGCAACGCGTCGAGCCCGGCCTCGACGATGCTCTGCGGGTTGGCGTCGTTGGCGGTGAAGCGCATCCGCATGGTCGAGGTCAGTGTCACGCCGGCCGCCAGCAGGTCCGCCTCGGTGATCTTGTGGGTGCGCCAGCCCAGGCCGCCGCTGGTTTCGTGGCGTGCGATCTCGGTCCACGGACCGACGCCGTTGTTGCTGTTGATCTCCACCAGCAGGCGGTCCACGCCCGCCGGGTTGGTCATGTTCAGAAAGTAGTCGTAGCTGATGGTCACGCCGCCGGCGGACATGTCGAGCGTCGGCGAGGTCAGCCGCACCGCGCCGTTGTCGACGTCGGTGTTGCCCAGTCTGTTCTCGGTGAGGAAGCACTTGCCGCTGCCGTCGGAGTCGGAGATGGGGTCGTACGGCCAAGTGGGATCATTGACGGGCACGCCGCGCTCCCAGTCGCCTGTCGTCGCGCCGAGATTCTCGGCTGTCCAGCCCGTGTTCTGCTCGAAGTTGTCGTGGAAGAGGAGCGTGATCCCGGTGGCGCTGACGGCTTGGTGGCTCACGCCCGGTGCGCCGGGCGGATCCGTGAAGAGCACACCGGTTGTGGTCTCGGCGCTCACGTAGTAAGAGATGACTGTCGGGCACTCCACGGCCGGGAAGACCGCGTCGTAGACGTTCGGGGAAACCGTCTGCATGGGGATACTGACGAAGCCGGCGCCGGTGTCGTAATGGAGCATCCCCGTCCCGGGCTGAGGCCTGATGGTGCAGGCAGCGGCGAATGAGACTTCAACGCGCATGGTGGTCCCGCCGCTCGGGTCGATCAGTTCCGGGCGCCCGTTCGGATAATCGAAGCTCAGCACCCCGCCGCCGACGGCGAGAGCCGCGGAAGGATCGACAATGAACAGCCCGGCGGACCCGACGTTGACGATCACCGTGCCGCTCGGGACGAACGGGGAGACGCCCCAGGCGCCCGAGACACCTGAGGTGT